>CAIYKK010000199.1 GCA_903926695.1 uncultured Burkholderiales bacterium | reverse complement strand
CTCCACAGGCCGATGGACACCATCGCCGCCAGATGGTCCACACCGCTCAAGGGGTGAAGAAAACCGGCCAGAAAAGCCGGGTGGGCGTGGGCCTCCACGCCGGTATGGGCGGCTGCGGCCAGCGGGAGCGTAGCCACCAGAGCCAGAAGCAGGCGGGGCAGGCAAGAGCTTGTCGAGAAAAAACGCATGATGTTCTCCTGAAGGATTTTTTGAAATGAAAGGGGCGGCTCAGACAATCGGCTGATGCACGGTCACCAGCTTGGTTCCGTCGGGAAAAGTCGCTTCGACCTGGATGTCGGAGATCAGCTCGGCGATGCCGTCCATCACGTCGGCGCGGGTCAATATGGTGCGGCCTTCGCTCATCAATTGAGCCACGGTTTTGCCGTCGCGCGCGCCTTCCATGACGGCGGCGGTGATGAAGGCGACGGCTTCGGGGTAGTTGAGCTTGAGGCCACGCGCCCGGCGGCGCTCGGCCAGCAGCGCGGCGGTGAAGATGAGGAGCTTGTCTTTTTCTCTAGGGGTCAGTTCCATAAGGACTCTTTCGGGGGCAGCGCCTGCGCGGGGAATGGCTGGCAAAGTGCAAGAATGGTGCCACAAGCCTTGCGGCAGAACAAGGCGGACGTAGCCCAGTGGCATGGAAACTGCACCGATGGCGGGCGACTTCCGCGCTGTTTTCTTCACCTTTTTTACCCCTTCATGAATCTTCCGGTCACGCCTTCGCCGCTGCCCGCCCGGCCTGGCATGCCTGTGGGCGTGTCCGATGCGCCCGGCGTGTCCGGCACGTCCACTGCGTCCACTGCGTCCACTGCGTCCGGTGCGTCCGACGCGCCCGGTGCTCCCAGCGCGCAGGCCGCTGCCAGCACCAGCCCCGAAGCGCCGCCCCAGCGCATCATCAAAATCCGGCGCGACTACAACAGCTGGGTCGCCAGCGAGACGATGGAAGACTACGCCCTGCGCTTCACGCCGCAGCGCTTTCGCAAATGGTCCGAGTGGCGCGTGGCCAACACCGCGTTTGGCGCGGCCTCCTTCCTGATTCTCGAAGCCGTCGGCGCGACGCTGTTGGTGAAATACGGCTTCACCAACGCCTTCTGGGCGATTGTCGCGACGGGCCTGATTATTTTTCTGGCCGGGCTGCCGATCAGCATTTACGCGGCGCGCTACGGCGTCGATATGGATTTGCTCACGCGGGGCGCGGGCTTTGGCTATATCGGCTCGACGCTGACTTCGCTGATTTACGCGTCTTTCACCTTCATTTTTTTCGCGCTGGAAGCTGCCGTGATGGCCTACGCGCTGGAGCTGGCGCTGGGCGTGCCGCCGCGCTGGGGCTATCTGATCTGCGCGCTGGTGGTGATTCCGCTGGTCACTCATGGCGTGTCGGTTATCAGCCGCTTGCAGGTCTGGACGCAGCCGCTGTGGCTGGTGATGCTGGTGTTGCCCTTTGTCTATGTGCTGGCGAACAATCCTGGTGCATTTTCTGGCGTTACCGGCTATGGCGGGGAAAAAGGCGTGGGCGGCGTGTTTAATCTGCACCTGTTTGGCGCGGGGCTGACCGTCGGCATCGCCTTAATCACCCAAATGGGGGAGCAAGCCGATTACCTGCGCTTCATGCCGGTGCAGACGCCAGCCAACCGCTGGCGCTGGTGGGGCAGCGTGCTCGTCGGCGGGCCGGGCTGGGTGCTGCTCGGCGTGGTCAAGATGCTGGGCGGCGCGCTGCTGGCGTATCTGGCGATTTCCAATATGGTGCCGCCCGAGCGCGCCGTCGATCCGAACCAGATGTATCTGGCGGCGTATGAATATGTGTTTCCGCATTACCGCTGGGCGGTGGCGGCGACGGCGCTGTTCGTCGTCGTCTCGCAGCTCAAAATCAATGTAACCAACGCTTACGCCGGTTCGCTGGCGTGGAGCAATTTCTTCTCGCGGCTGACGCACAGCCATCCGGGCCGCGTCGTCTGGGTGGTATTCAATACGCTGATCGCCTTCATGCTGATGGAAATGAACGTGTTTCAGGCGCTGGGCGACGTGCTCGGGCTGTATTCCAACATTGCGATTGCCTGGGTGATGGCCGTCGTCGCCGATCTGGTCATCAACAAGCCGCTGGGCCTGTCGCCGCCGGGCATTGAGTTCAAGCGGGCGCATTTGTACGACATCAACCCGGTTGGCGTGGGCGCGATGGCGCTGGCGTCGCTGCTGTCGGTCACGGCGCATCTGGGGTTGTACGGCGAGCTGGCGCAGGCATTTTCGGCGGTGATTGCGATGACGACGGCGTTTGTCGCCGCGCCGCTGATTGCCTGGGCGACGAAAGGGCGTTATTACATTGCGCGGCGTTCGGCGTTTTCCAGCGTCCAGGACGGCGATTTGTGCCCTGACGCCCAGCGTCATGCGGCCCAGAGTTGCCCGACTGCAGCCCAGCGCCACCCGGAACCGGCGGACGGCCTGCCTGCGGCCAGCGTCGGGGGCGCTTGCCAGCGCTGCGCCACCCCGAACCGCTACGCCACCCGGCGCTGCGTGATTTGCGAGCGCGATTACGAAGGGCCGGACATGGCGCATTGCCCGGCGTATCAAGGACCGATTTGTTCGCTGTGCTGCACGCTCGATGCGCGCTGCGGCGACCTGTGCAAACCGCAGGCGCGGCTGTCGGTGCAGTGGTCGGGCGCGCTGCGCTGGCTGTTGCCGCGCCGGATGTGGCCGTATCTCGATACCGGGCTGGGGCATTTTTTGCTGTTGATGCTGGTGATTGCGCCGCTGCTGGCCAGCCTGTTCGGGCTGCTTTACCACCAGGAATTGCAAACGCTGGCCCAAGTCACCACAGCCGCCAGCGCCAGCGCCAGCGCGATTGAAATCGCCCCGGTGGCCGCGTTGCAGTCCGGGCTGGTCAAGGCCTACATGGCGCTTTTGGTCATTGCCGGGCTGGTCGCGTGGTGGTTGGTGTTGGCGCACAAAAGCCGCGAAGTCGCGCAGGAAGAATCGAACCGCCAGACGCACTTGCTGTTGCAGGAAATCGAATCCCACCGCCAGACCGACGAGGCGCTGCAGCAAGCCCGGCGCGTGGCCGAAGAGGCGCGCCGCCTCGCCGATCAGGCCAATCAGGCCAAAACCCGCTATATCAGCGCCATCAGCCACGAGCTGCGCACACCGCTCAACAGCATCCTCGGCTACGCCCAGCTCATGGGCGAAGACCGCACGATTCCGCCGCACCGCCAGCAGGCCGTCAACGTCATCAAGCGCGGCGGCGAGCATTTGCTTTCGCTGATCGAGGGCACGCTGGACATGGCGCGCATCGAGGCGGGCAAACTCACGCTCAACGTCAGGCCGATGCCGTTTGCCGAAGGCGTGCAGGAGGTGGCCGATTTGTTTGAATTGCAGGCGCAGGCCAAGGGGCTGGGTTTTGACTTTGAAACCAGCGGCGCGTTGCCCGCGCTGGTGCGCGCCGACGAGCAGCGTTTCCGGCAGGTGTTGATCAATTTGCTGGGCAACGCGATTAAATTTACCGCCGCCGGGCGGGTCACGTTCCGGGTGCGCTACGCCCGCGAAATGGCGCACATCGACATCGAAGACACCGGCCCCGGCATGAACGAGGCCGAACTGGCGCGGATTTTTGAGCCGTTCACACGCGGCGGCACGGCGGGCCAGAACGCGGGCGGCGCGTCCGGTGCCGGGCTGGGGCTGACGATTGCCAAGATGCTGACCGATTTGATGGGCGGCGAGAT
>CAIYKK010000198.1 GCA_903926695.1 uncultured Burkholderiales bacterium | reverse complement strand
GCTGGACGCCGCGTTTAAAGAGCTGGTGCTCACGCTGCCGTCGGAAACCTATCTGGCCGAGCAGCTCGCCGTGGTCAATCCGCAGCGCATTCATGCCGTGCGCGAAACCATGCGCCAGCAACTCGCCTCCGCGCTGCAAGCCGACTGGCAGGCCGCCTACGTCGCCAACAACGACACCGGCGCGTACCAGCCCGACCCGGTTTCCAGCGGCCGCCGCGCCCTGACCGGCATGGCGCTGACCTTTTTATGTCTGGCCGCGCAGGCCAGCGGCGACGCCGTCTGGCCGGGAAAGACGCTGCAGCGCTTCAAGGGCGCGGGCAACATGACCGACCGCTTCAACGCGCTGGTCGCGCTGGTTTCCAGCGGCCAGCCGCTGGCGGCGCAGGCGCTGGCACAGTTCCAAGCCCTGTTCAAGGACGAGGCGCTGGTCATCGACAAATGGTTCAGCCTGCAAACCAGCGCGCCCGACCGCAGCGGCAACATCCTGCCGACAGTCAAGCAGCTGATGAAACACGCCGACTTCAGCCTGAAAAATCCGAATCGCGCACGCAGCGTGATCAGCACCTTCTGCGCCAACCCGGCGGCGTTTCACCGCCCCGACGGCGCGGGTTATGTCTTCTGGCACGAGCAGGTCATCGCGCTGGACGCCATCAACCCGCAGGTCGCCGCCCGCCTGGCGCGTGCGCTGGACCGCTGGAGCAAGCTCGCCGAACCGTACCGCAGCGCCGCCCGCGAAGCGATTGCGCAGGTCGCCGCCCACGGCAGCCTGAGCAAAGACACGCTTGAAGTGATCACCCGCGCCCTGGGCCATTGAGCCGCCAGCGCGACAACCCCTTAAAAAACTTAATAAACGAACTGGAGTTTTCCCATGACCCAAAGAATTTCCCTCACCCGCTATCTGGTGGAACAACAGCGCCTCGAAGGCCACATTCCGCCCGAGCTGCGCCTCTTGATTGAAGTCGTGGCCCGTGCCTGCAAGCGCATCAGCCAGGCCGTCAACAAAGGCGCGCTCGGCGACGTGATGGGCAGCGCCGAAAGCGAAAACGTACAGGGCGAGATTCAAAAGAAGCTCGACATCATCGCCAACGAAGTGCTGATTGAAGCCAACGAATGGGGCGGCCATCTGGCCGCGATGGCGTCCGAAGAAATGGACAGCATCTACGCCGTGCCCAACCGCTACCCGCAAGGCGAATACCTGTTGATGTTTGACCCGCTCGACGGCTCCAGCAACATCGACGTGAACGTGAGCATCGGCACGATTTTCAGCGTGCTGAAAAAGCCCGAAGGCGCCCAAAGCGTCGAAGAAAGCGACTTTTTGCAACCCGGCACCAGCCAGGTCGCCGCTGGTTATTGCGTCTATGGCCCGCAGACCACGCTGGTGCTGACCGTGGGCGACGGCGTGGCGATGTTCACGCTGGACCGCGAACAGGGCTCGTTTGTGCTGACCGAAGAAAACGTCACCATTCCCGAAGACACGCAGGAATTTGCCATCAACATGAGCAACATGCGCCACTGGGACGAGCCGGTCAAACGCTACATCGACGAATGCCTGCAAGGCAAAGAAGGCCCACGCGGGAAGAATTTCAACATGCGCTGGATTGCCTCGATGGTCGCTGACGTGCATCGCATTTTGTGCCGGGGCGGCGTGTTTTTGTACCCGTGGGACAAGCGCGAGCCTGAGAAAGCCGGCAAACTGCGCCTGATGTACGAAGCCAATCCAATGAGCTGGCTGATCGAACAGGCTGGCGGTGCCTCCACCAACGGCCGCCAGCGCATCCTTGATTTGCAGCCGACCAAGCTGCATGAGCGCGTCAGTGTGGTTTTGGGCTCAAAAAATGAAGTCGAGCGCGTAACTGGCTACCACTGCGGGCTATAATAGCGGGCTTAAGCCGGTGTAGCTCAGTCGGTAGAGCAGCTCATTCGTAATGAGAAGGTCGGGTGTTCGATTCATCTCTCCGGCACCAATCGAGAAAAAAGTTCGTCGCCATGCAAATCGCGTTGAACTTTTTTC
>CAIYKK010000197.1 GCA_903926695.1 uncultured Burkholderiales bacterium | reverse complement strand
TGGCGCTGCACCCCGAAGCCAAAGCGCTCATCGAAGAGCGCATGCGCGACGTGGCCAGAGAGCAGGGCACGGTGTTCAAGCCCGAGCGCCACGACAACATCCACCGCCTGAACATGGCCATGTTTCCGCTCGGTGCCGAGATCATTCCCAACCCGTACAACAAGATCGCGGGTTTCACCTGCCCGGCGGGCGAGGGCGCGGTGCATTTTGTGCCGGGTTTTCCGGTGATGGCCTGGCCAATGATGGAGTGGGTGCTGGACCAGCGCTACGCCGCCTGGCACCAGGCATCGGCGGGGCTGGAAAAATCGGTGATCGTCATGGGCTCGATGGAGGCCACGCTCACGCCGCTGATGCTCGACATTGAGGCGCACCACCCCGGCGTCAAGGTGTTCAGCCTGCCCAGCGTCGATCATCCGCAGTTTGGCCGCCACATCGAACTGGGCGTCAAAGGCGCGGCGCAGGCCGTGAACGAGGCTTATCCGGCGTTGCTGGCCGGTTTGCACCAGTTTGATCTCAAGCTTGGCCCCGAATTGGTGCGTTAGCCGGTTGCACCATAATTGTGCATTTGTTGCTTGCACTGCTGTCGTGCTTTTACAGCCGTTGTTTCAAGTCAGGCAATGATAAAAATGTAAGCAGTTTTGTCGCCGCCGCACACAATGGCGGCACAATCAGGGGCGTTTTTCAAAAACGCAATGGCCCCGGTTGTGGCACAAAAAGTGCATTCACCGGCCCAAAGAGAATTTTTCAACCACCTCTCAACAGGAGATCCTGATGGCAAAGAGCGTCGCAGACGTCATGAAAATGGTCAAGGAAAACGAAGTCAAGTTTGTTGACTTCCGTTTTACCGACACACGGGGCAAGCAGCACCACACCACGGTGCCTGTGTCCCACTTTGATGAATCCAAGTTCACCGATGGCCACGCATTTGACGGTTCCTCCATCGCAGGCTGGAAGGGCATCGAAGCGTCGGACATGCAGCTGATCCCCGACCCGAGCACCGCCAACATCGATCCGTTCTTTGAAGAAACGACGCTGATCCTGACTTGCGACGTGATCGAGCCGACCGACGGCAAGGCTTACGAGCGCGATCCACGCTCCATCGCCAAGCGCGCTGAAGCTTATCTGAAGGCCTCCGGCCTGGGCGACACCGCCTTCTTCGGTCCAGAGCCAGAATTCTTCATTTTTGACGGCGTTCGCTGGAGCACCGAACCCGGCCACACCTTCTACGAAATCCAAGAGTACGAAGCCCCGTGGAACAGCGGCGCCAAGCTCGAAGGTGGCAACCGTGGCCACCGTCCGACCGTCAAGGGCGGCTACTTCCCAGTGCCACCCGTGGACAGCACGCAAGACATGCGCGCTGAAATGTCGCTGATTCTCGAATCGCTGGGCATTCCTGTCGAAGTGTTCCACCACGAAGTCGCTGGCGCTGGCCAGAACGAAATCGGCACGCGTTTCTCGACGCTGGTCGAGCGCGCTGACTGGACCATCCTGCAAAAGTACGTGGTCCACAATGTGGCCAACACCTACGGCAAGACGGCTACTTTCATGCCTAAGCCTTACGCTGGCGACAACGGCTCCGGCATGCACGTTCACCAGTCCGTCTGGAAAGACGGCGTGAATCTGTTCGCTGGTGACGGCTATGCCGGTCTGAGCGAGTTCGCGCTGTACTACATCGGCGGCATCATCAAGCACGCCCGTGCGCTCAACGCCATCACCAACCCCGGCACGAACAGCTACCGCCGCCTGGTTCCTCACTTCGAGGCACCGGTCAAACTGGCTTACTCGGCCAAGAACCGCTCGGCTTCGATCCGCATTCCTTACGTGGCCAACCCCAAGGGCCGCCGCGTTGAAGCGCGCTTCCCTGATCCACTGATGAACCCGTACCTGGGTTTTGCCGCGCTGCTCATGGCCGGTCTGGACGGCGTGGAAAACAAAATCCACCCCGGCGAAGCCGCCACCAAAGATCTGTACCATCTGCCACCGGAAGAGGACAAACTGGTCCCAACCGTCTGCCACAGCCTGGATCAGGCGCTGGAAGAGCTGGACAAAGACCGTGCATTCCTGACCAAGGGCGGCGTCTTCACCGACTCCATGCTTGATGCCTACATTGAGCTGAAAATGGGCGAAGTCAATCGCGGCCGCGTCGAAGTGGCACCGGTTGAGTACGATATGTACTTCTCGCTGTAAGCCCGGCGCTTTTTAAGAGCGCAGCGCCCAAAAAGGATGGCTTGGCCATCCTTTTTTTATGCCTGCTTGCCGCATACTGCCAAAATATCGCGTTTCGATAACGCACATTTCTGGTGCATCCAGACACAGGGAATCTTATGAAACCTACCTTATTCGTCTCCCTTTTTCCATTTTTGCTGTTTGGCGCTGGCTCTGCGGCCTGGGGTCAGCAGGTGTACCGCTGCGCCGGTGTCGGCGGCGGCGCGCCCGAGTACATCAACAGCGTCAAGGATGCCCAGACTCGAAAATGCCAGCTGATTTCCGGCGGCAATGTCACGGTGGTCAAAACCATTCCCTATTCAAAAATGACGGTGCGCACGCCCACATCGTCCGCCTCGGGCACCGTGCAGCCGCGCTCGGCTGAGGGTAGCAGCCCCGAGCAGCGCGTGCGCGATAGCGACTCGCGCGGCATTCTCGAAGCCGAACTCAAAAAATCCGAAGCCAAACTGGCCGAGCTGCAAAAAGAGTACAACAACGGCGAGCCTGAAAAGCAGGGCATTGAAGGAAAAAACTACCAGCGCTACCTCGACCGCGTCAAGGAGATGAAAGAAAGCATCACCCGCAACCAGAGCGACATTGCCGGTCTGAAACGCGAAATTGCCCGCCTGCCAGGAAGCAATTGAGCGCGCAGCCGGGTTCTGCGCGAAAATACGAAGCTTGACTAAAACTTACATCCCTGCCACTTCTTCCCTGGGTCTGGCAACCCTGCGTTTTCAGGCGTTTGACCTGCTGGCCACCTTGGTTGCGGTAGTCCGTACCGATGGCTGCGTGGTTTTTGCCAATGCGGCGCTGGAAGACGCTCTGGGCATTTCGCGCCGAACCATTGAGGGCTCGCAGCTTTCCGAGTGCTTCACCGAACCCTTGATTCTCAAACACGCGCTCAGCGGCGCGGGCAGCAATGAGTTCGCCGCCCTGCGCTACGACGCCTGGCTCAAGCGCTTGAACTACGAGCCGCTGCCGGTGCATGTCGTCGTCGCCCAGACCGATATGCCCGGCGAGGTGATCGTCGAAATGCTGCCGCAGGAGCAGCAGGCCAAGCAGGGGCGCGAGGAACGCCTGATCGACCAGGCCCAGGCCAACAAAGAGCTGATCCGCAACCTCGCCCACGAGATCAAAAACCCGCTGGGCGGCATTCGCGGCGCGGCGCAGCTCTTGCAAATGGAAATCGGCAAGGAACTGACCGAATACACCCAGGTCATCATTCACGAGGCCGACCGGCTGCAGACGCTGGTGGACCGACTGCTGGCACCGCACCGGCGCCCGCATTTGGTGGGCGACGTGAACATGCACGAGGTGTGCGAGCGGGTGCGCTCCTTGATTTTGGCCGAGTTTCCCAAGGGGCTGGAGGTGGTTCGCAACTACGACACCTCGATTCCCGAGTTTCGCGGCGACCGCGAGCAGCTGATTCAGGCGGTGCTCAACATCGCGCACAACGCCGCGCAGGTGCTGACCGAGCGCATGGCCGCTGGCGATGCGCAGATCACGTTCAAGACCCGTATCGCCCGACAAGTGACATTTGGTAAGCAGCGCTACCGCCTGGCACTGGAATTGCATGTCATTGACAATGGACCGGGCGTGCCGGACTCCATCAAAGACCGC
>CAIYKK010000196.1 GCA_903926695.1 uncultured Burkholderiales bacterium | reverse complement strand
CGCCGTGGTCGTGATCAAGTCGGCCATGAGCGCCGGCACCAACGCGATGGAGTCGGCCCAGAAAGCGGCCAAGCAGGCCGCCAAGCTGGTCGAGTCCAACATGAACGCTGCGTCCGGCCAAAAGCTGTAAGGCTTCACGCCAGTCATCGGGCGGTTCACGGCTCCACGGCCCTGAACGATTCAGAAAAAGCGGCACCTTCGGGCGCCGTTTTTGCGTGCGCCTGCGCTGCGTGCCCTGCTGCCTGACAATGCAATCCATGACCAAACACCTGACGCACGCCCCACACCCCGCCCCCGAATTCGAGGAAGAATTCATCACCGGCCTGACCGCCATCTTTGAGGAAAAAATCGTTTTCAACCAGGTGCTGGGTTTAAAAATCACCTCGCTGCGGCCCGAGCGGGTGACGGCGCGCATCGACATGCGCCCCGAACTGGTCGGCCATTACGCCTACAACCGGCTGCACGGCGGCGTGATCAGCGCCGGGCTGGACGCGATGGGCGGGCTGGCGGTGATGGCCGCCCTCGGGGCACGCCACATGGACGAGGCGCCGCTGCAGCGCCTGCACCGTTTTGCCAAGCTGGGCACGATTGACCTGCGCGTCGATTACCTGCGCCCCGGCATCAGCGACCATTTTGAATTGCGCGCCGAAGTGCTGCGCCTGGGCTCGCGGGTGGCCAGTACCCGCATGGAGTTTCTGGGCGCGGACGGCACGCTGTTTTCGACGGCGGCGGCGGCTTATATCGTGTCGTGAATCTGGCTTTTCCCGATGGCTGCGACCCGCGCCTGCTGAATGCGCTGGCCAATTTTCGGGCCGCTCTGGCCTTGGGCGATGGCTTCGGCGGCGACCACGTCCGTGGCGACGGATTGCGCCGCCGCCAGCGCCGCCAGCAGCCGGGGCCGCTGCGGGTAAGGCGAATTCTCAAAGTGCAAGCGCCCGCGAGCGTCGCATTCGCAGGCCAGCAAGATGTCGGCAAAGCGCTGCGGTTTGCGAAAGGCGTCGCAGCGCTCCAGCAGGCGCACCACGGCGGCGGGGCTGAATTCGCCGCTGCGGTGAATGTTGCCGTGCTCACGCGCCACCACGTCGGCCATCTCGCGGCAGTCGGTCGGCACGCGCAGGCGCTGGCACACGCCTTTGAGCAGCCGGGCGCTGCGCTCTTCGTGGCCGAGGTGGCGCGGCAGCACATCGGCGGGCGTGGTGGCCTTGCCCAGGTCGTGACACAGGCAGGCAAAACGCACCGGCAGCGATGCGCCCAACTGCGCGGCCATGTCCAGCACCATCATCAAATGAATGCCGGTATCGACTTCCGGGTGGAAGTCGGCGCGCTGGGGCACGCCCCACAGGGCGGCCACTTCGGGCAGTAAATGGGCCAGCGCGCCGCAGTCGCGCAGCACGTCGAGCATGCGCGACGGCTGGCTTTCCATCAGGCCGCACGCCAACTCCTGCCAGACACGCTCTGGCACCAGCGCATCGGCTTCGCCGTCGGCCACCATCTCCTGCATCAGCGCCAGCGTTTCGGGCGCGACTGAAAAATCGCGGAACCTCGCCGCAAACCGCGCCAGCCGCAGAATCCGCACCGGGTCTTCGCGGAAAGCCCCAGTGACGTGGCGAAGCACTTTTTCCTGAAGGTCTTTTTGGCCGCCGTAGGGGTCAATCAGCGCCGCTAAATCCGGCTCGAACCCGCTGGCGGGCTTTTCGGGATGCGTCGCTGCATCTGGCTTCCCTGCGGCACCAGCGCTGTCGGAGCGGGCGGGAACGGCCATCGCGTTGATCGTCAGATCGCGCCGCGCCAGATCCTGCTCCAGCGTGACTTCGGGCGCGGCATAGACTTCAAAACCCCGGTAACCGCGTGCGGTGCTGCGCTCGGTACGCGCCAGCGCGTATTCCTCGCGGGTGTGCGGGTGCAGAAACACCGGAAAGTCCTTGCCAACCGGCACAAAGCCCTGCGCTGTCAGCGCTTCGGGCGTGGCACCGATCACCACCCAGTCGTGATCCTGCACCGCCAGGCCGAGCAATTTGTCGCGCACCGCGCCACCCACCATGTAAATTTTCATGGGGGCAGTTTAGCGGCCAGAGCGCTTGTGCCAGCGCAGCGCCGGGAACGTTGACAGCATGGTTTTTCACGGGTGGGTGGCTGCGCTGATCTGTTTCAGTCTGCGTTTTCTGCGGCCAGATTTGACGCCGGTTCAGGCTGGTGCGTGCTGGCAAAGCGCCGATGCCGTTGTCGGCGACCTCAAAAATCCAGCCGAACGCGCCGCGCTGCGCGCTTCACCCCTGTTTTGCAACGATAAAGGCCATACGCGTACTCTTGGCGGGCGCGCCAGTTGATCTGGCGGCGTCCAGGGCTGTCCCATCAAAAATTTTGTTTCAAAATCAACCGCAAGTTGTCATTCCCCCAGCCTGCTTTTTTGCGCAACGCCTTGACGCCGATGCCCTTGAAATGTTTTTTTGCAGTGTTGAGCATATTGAGCACCACGTGACGCACGATGGCCATGTTCTGGGGCGCATGGTCTTTGCGCACCGTTGACTTGTCTTCGTTGAACACGACATCAAGCATCCAGTGCAGCGCGTTCTCAATGGCCCAATGGGCGCGTACCGCCTGGGCAATTTGCTTGGCATTGGCCGGCAGGCTGCTGATGAAAAAGCGTCGGGCGGTGCTGGTGCGCCCTTTGCACTCGCGCGTCTCCTCGATCATGGCGATGCTTGCCAGGCCACTCCAGGACGGTTTTTGCTCCAACCAGTCAATCTGGCTGCTCACAACGCATTTGCGCGTCTCGATGCGCCCGTGCCCGGCGTCGGCTTCGCTGTAGGTGTCGCTGATGGCTGTGGAAACTGGCTTGGCCGCTTCTGTTTCCAGGAAAAGCCGCACATCTTCGCTCAGCGTGCCTTGGTTGCCTTTGAGCGCCAGCACGTAGTCGGCCCCCTTGTCCCGAATCTTTTTGGCAATGCTGCGCTGACACCCCATCGCGTCAATCGTGATGATGTGGTCCGTGACATCAAGCAGGTCCAGCACGGCGGGAATGGCCGTGATCTCGTTGGATTTTTCGCTCACCTTTTGCTGTGCCAACACCAGGCGCGAATGCGTTCCATAGGCGCTGACCGTGTGGATGTCCGCCGTCGAGCTGGCCTCATCGCCGCTGTTACGCAGGGTTTTTCCATCAATGGCGATGACTTCTCCCGGCACCGCTTGCAGCGAGGCTGTCCAGGCGATAAAACAGGCGCGAAACTGCTCGGGATCCAGCGCATCCGTGACGCGGGCAAAGGTGTTCTTACAGGGAATTCCCGCTGAAAAAGGAAAATACTCGCGCAGAAAATCGAGTTTCTCCTGCCCAAACATGACAAAGTCGCGCCAGCTTTCTGCCCCGCATACCGAGCCGCACAACAGCACAAAAAGAATTTCCTCCAGTGGATACAGCTTGGTGCGCTCCACCCGGGGATCCGTCATGTTCCCAAAGTGCTCTTGAAATTTCTCTGCCATTTGTCGCTCCACTGCCAATCCTTTCTTGAACATTGCTTTCAGTGTATGAATTTACGGCAAGGTTTTTTTAGATGGGACAGCCCTGGCCTGACCTATGTGGCGCTGGACGCGGCGGGCAAACCGCGCCAGATCGAGCGACCTGCCAGCTAATTCAGGCGCGAAGGTTATTTGGCGCTGGCGGTGCAATAGGCATCGAACGCCGCTTTGTCACCGTTCGGGAAACCTTTTTGGGCTGACAGCTCCCAAGGCCGAACACAGGCGTTTTCTTTGGCGCACCACGAGTAACCCGCCGCGGGCAGGCAGCCGTGCGCGTCGCGCTGGCCACCGACAACTGGCATAGGCGGGGGCGCAGGTGCCGGTGCCGATGCCGGGGTTGGGGTTGGCGCTGGCGCCTGGCAATAGGCGTCAAACGCCGCTTTATTGCCCTTCTCGAAACCCTTTTGGGCCGACAGCACCCAGGGCTGCACGCAGGCTTTTTCCTTGGCGCACCACGAAGCGCCAGTGGAAGCGTTGCAGCCGTGCTGGTCCAGCGTGTTTCCCACCAAGGGCGGCTGCAGCTGCGGCGCGGCCTGCAGGCCGGAACAGGCCGACGAAGCCAGCACGGCCACAAAAGTGCCGATGACACAGAAAAAACGGTTGAATTGAAGTTGTCGCACAAGGCACTTTCTGTTGAAAAAAACAGTAAAAACCCGACCGGCGGCTGGCGCGCCGCCCATCAGAACCTGATCAGCGAGATCAGCGCTTGGCAGTATGCACCGGCGACAACGCTGGCAAAAGCTGGCCGAAGCTGGCAAAATCCGCACGCCACGCGGGCAGCCGGAAAAACTACAGTGGTGACAAAAAATCATTTTTCCGGGCAAGCTCAACCCAACCCGCTAAATTAGCCGATATGAAAAAAATTCTGATCCTGGGCGGCACGGGTTTTGTCGGCAGCCATGTGTGCGAAAAACTCAACCAGCGCGCCTGCCGCATGACCGTGCCCACGCGCCGCAGCGCCAGCGCCCGGCATTTGCAAACCATGCCAATGGTCGATGTGTTGCAAGCCGATATCCACGACCCCGCCGCGCTGGCGCAGCTGGTGGCCGGGCACGACACAGTGGTCAATCTGGTCGCCATCCTGCACGGCACCGAGGCGTCTTTTGACAAGGCGCATGTTCAACTGCCGCAAAAACTGGTCCAAGCCTGTCAGGCCAGCGGCGTACGGCGCATCGTTCACGTCAGCGCGCTGGGTGCGTCGCTCGATTCGCCATCGATGTACCAGCGCAGCAAGGCGCGTGGCGAGGCGCTGCTGCTCGGCGCCGGGCTGGACGTGACGCTGCTGCGGCCCAGCGTGATTTTTGGCGCCGAAGACAAATTTTTAAATGCCTTTGCCGGTTTGCAGGCGGCGCTGCCGGTGATTCCGCTGGCCGCCAGCGGGGCGCGGTTTCAGCCGGTGTGGGTTCAGGACGTGGCCAGCGCCGTGGTGCGCTGCCTGCCCGACAGCCACACCTTCGGCCAGATTTTTGAAGCCTGCGGGCCGGAGGTGTGTACGCTGAAAGAGCTGGTGCGGCTGGCCGGGCGCTGGGCGGGCGTCAATGGCGGGCGGGGCCGGCCCATCATCGCGCTGCCCGACACGCTGGCGCGGCTGCAGGCCTGGCTGATGGAGCTGGCACCGGGCGAACCGATTCTGAGCCGCGACAATCTCGACGCCATGACAACCGACAACATCGCCAGCGGCCTGCTGCCCGGCCTGCAAGCGCTGGGGATTAAGCCGGCCGCGCTGGCGGCGATTGCGCCCGCTTACCTCGGTCACCGGGGGCCGCGCAGCGGTTTGATTGCCAAGCGCAGAACCGCCGGGCGGTTTTAAGCCGCCGCGCTGCCGGTGCCAAGCGACATGGCCGCCTACATCGAACGCGTGAGCGCGCTGGCCGAAAAGGATTTTTGCGCGTTTGAAAAACCTTACCCTTCTTGCGCGAAAAGCCCCGTCCTTCAGGGCGGGGATGCAGAGCGCGGACACCGCAGGTGTCTTCTTGCGCTGTCAATAAGTCAAACCGATGATTAAAATTCCAGCATGCAGCGTCTCCAGGCTTTCAAGTTTGAACTCATGCCCAACGGCGGGCAGGCGCGGGGTATGCGCCGCTTCGCTGGGGCGCGCCGGTTTGTGTT
>CAIYKK010000195.1 GCA_903926695.1 uncultured Burkholderiales bacterium | reverse complement strand
GCGGATCGCCCGGTCGCTCCTGACCATGAAGTCGGCCCAGCCGAGCTCGTCCTTCATCTGTTTGTAGCCCTGCTCGATCCAGTTGCGCAAGCCGTATATACGCACGATCTCGGCCAGTGGCGCGGGCATGTTGGTCGTCAGGTACCAAGTCGACAGCTCCGGCAACGCGAGCGGGTCGGTCGTCGCGCAGATCGCCCGCACCGGCCGGCCCGGGCCATAGCCGAACAGCGTGAGCTCGGCCGCCCACCAGCGCTCGGTGTGCCCGTCGCGAAAGCGGCGGATGACTTCGCGCCAGGCGTGCAGCGGCAGCGAGCGCGCCGCATCCTTGAAAGAGTGGTCCGCCTCGGCTGGCGCCCAGCCGCGCCCGAGTGCGCCGCGGCGCGCCAGCACATGGGGCAGTCGGCGCTGCAAAAGCGCCATCTCCAGGGCCTTGTTGTCGCCGTAAAAACAGTCCGCCACGATGGCGCAAAACGGGATGCCAGCGGCTTGCGCCTGCTCCACGAGCGAGAGCGCAATTTGCGGCTTGGTGCGAAACGCCGGGTCTTGCTTGCCTTTGGCCAGCCGCTTTTCTGGCGTGTAGGGCATCACATGCAGCGGATAATAATGCGCCTCGTCGGCCCACAGCGTGGTCACAGCCACGATGCCGTTGTCGACCTTGCCCACCGAGCCCAGGTACTGGCGCGCCACGTGGTCGGTGGCCCTGCCGTCCTTGCGGTCTCCCGTGTCATCGATCACCAGCACGCCGGCGGCCGAGGGCGCCGTGACCGGCTCGGCCAAGAGCAGCGCCAGGCGTCTGGCATTGATCGCCTCGGCCTCCCAGGTGGCTTCGGACAGGAAAAACTGCAGCCGCTGCACCTCAGCCGCCTGGGCCTGCACCAGCGGCTCTGCGCCCACCAGCGCTGTGAGCGTCTTGGAGCGCTCGCGCGGCAGCAGCAAGCCCGACAGATACGTTCGAAAGCCATGGCGCTGAGCAAGCGTCTGCAACAGCGGATCGAACTGCACCGCGTAAGCTTCCAGCGGTCCTGGTGCAGAAGGACATACAAGACGAGCAGACATGATCTGGACCCTCCTGTCCCTTGGACTGCCTGGGCACTACTTTGTTCCACAAACTACCGCTATTGGGGACGTTCGCGCCTGGAGCATTGAAGCCGCCCGCAATGAGGCAAACCGTCTGCGCGTGACCTTGGACGGCGGGACAGACCCGCGAGAGGTGCAGCGTGAACAACTGGCAGCCAAAGCCGCCGTAAAAGCCGCCGCCGCCGCGCAAGCTGTAACCGTAGGCGATGTGTGGCCGCGTTACCTCATTGAGGGTAAACCCAAGCGCAAAGACGCATTTAAGCCTCGTTACCGTGCCGACCTTGAAGCGATGGCGCGCATCGGCATCGGCGGCGCGCAGATCTTCAACGTGGCGCAGCACAACGAGCAGGGGCAATGCACCGAGCCGCCCGGGCCGGTCAAACTCTTGAGCCCGGAATGGCGTACGCTGACACAACACGCAATCCAGGAAGCCGCGCGCGTCGGCGTCGAATTGACATTGCACAACTGTTCCGGCTGGAGCGAGTCCGGCGGCCCGTGGGTGACACCGGATCAGTCCATGCAGGAGGTGGTTTGGAGTGAAACCCACGTGCAAGGGCCGGCTGTATTTTCGGTGACGTTGAAACAACCGGAAAGCGTGCGGGGCTTTTACCGCGACATCGCCGTGTATGCCTTTCCCACGCTGCCGGGCGAGGAAATCAATTTCGCCACGCTCAATCCCGTCATCACCTCCAGCGTATCGAACTTCAACAACGCGGCGTTGCTGGACAACGACGCGGCCACGGTGGTGGAGTTGCCCGCACTGGCGGGCCAGCCGCAATTTCTCCAGTTCGAGTTCCGTGAGCCGGTGACGTTCGGAATGTTGCGCCTGCTGGCGCGGTGCGATGTCGCCCATCCGGTGTCCGTCAACGGGCGGATCGAAGTCAGCGACGACGGGAAAACATTTCGCAAGGTGGATGATCTGCCGCTGGTCATCGGCAAGGTCAATTCGCTGACGACCGCCAGCTTTGCCAGCACCCGCGCGCGGTTCGTGCGCGTGACGTT
>CAIYKK010000194.1 GCA_903926695.1 uncultured Burkholderiales bacterium | reverse complement strand
TGGTGCGGAAACGCCTTGGCCCGGCGCTCGGGCTCGGCAATGCCGGTGTCTGCCAGCAGTTTCACCGCCATCCGGGCAGATTCCCCAGGCGACAAGCCCTGTTTGAGCTGCACCACTTCGGCAATCTGCTCGCCGACGCTGAACAGCGGGTTCAGCGCCGTCATCGGCTCCTGGAAAATCATCGCAATGTCGCGGCCCCGGATGGCACGCAAGGCGCTTTCGGGCAAGGACAGCAAATCGCCCCGGCCGCCCGGCGCTTCAAACAAAGCTTGGCCGCTGATCGCGGCATCCTGCACCAGCCGCAGCAGGCTCAGCGCGGTGATGGTTTTGCCCGAGCCGGACTCGCCCACCAGCGCCAGTTTTTCGCCGGGCACCACGGAAAAATCAATGCCGCGAACGACTTCCTTGCCCGCAAAGGAAACGCGCAGATTTTTGACTTCCAGCAGCGGGCGATTCATGCGTCCACCTTGCGCGGGTCCAGCGCGTCGCGCAGCGCATCGCCCATGAAGGTCAGCAGCAACAGGGTGACCACCAGCACCGCAAAGGTGGACAGCGAAATCCACCACGCGTCGATATTGGCCTTGCCCTGACTGAGCAGTTCACCCAGCGACGGCGTTCCGGGCGGCACGCCCAGCCCCAGAAAATCGAGCGAAGTCAGCGCCAGAATCGCCGCACTCATGCGAAACGGCAAAAACGTCACGACTGGCGTGAGGCTGTTGGGCAGGATGTGCCGCCACATGATTTGCAAATTGCTTACACCTAGCGCTCTGGCGGCGCGCACGTAATCCATCTGGCGATTGCGCAGGAACTCGGCGCGCACATAGTCAGACAGCCCCATCCAGCCGAACAAACTGAGCAGCACCAGCAGCAGCAACACGCTGGGCGTAAAAATCGCGCTGAAAATAATCAGCAAATAAAGCTCGGGCATGGAGCCCCAAATTTCCATGAAGCGCTGGGCGATCAAATCGGTCTTGCCGCCGACATAGCCCTGAATCGCCCCGGCGATCACGCCCATCACCACGCCGATGGCGGTCAGTGCCAGGCCGAACAACACGCTCAGGCGAAAGCCGTAAATCAGCTGGGCCAATAAATCGCGCCCCCGGTCGTCGGTGCCGAACAGGTTATCGTGCGACGGCGCGGATGGATTCGGTTCCTTGGCGAAATAGTTGATGGTGCGCGGCCCATACGGATTGGGCGGGTAAAGTGCCCAGTTGCCGCCTTGATTGAGCTTGTCGCGGATAAACGGGTCAAGGTAATCGGCGGGCGTATCAAAGTCGCCGCCGAAAGTTTTTTCGGAATAATCCTTCACCAGCGGAACGTACAGCTCGCCCTGATAACGCAGCAGCAGCGGCTTGTCGTTAGACAGCACTTCGGCAAACAGGCTGAAAACCACCAGCAGACTGAACAATACGAGGCTCCAATAACCCAGCCGGTTGCGCCGAAAACGCTGCCAGGCACGGCGCGAGGGCGACACGGATTCAATCGAATTTGACACGCGGATCCACCCACACATAACAAAGGTCGCTGACCAATTTGGTGACCAAGCCAATCAGCGTAAACAAATAAAGCGTACCCAGCACGACTGGATAGTCGCGCCGAATCACGCTTTCATAGCTGAGCAGCCCCAGGCCGTCCAGCGAAAACAGCGTTTCAATCAACAACGAGCCGGTAAAAAAAGCCCCAATAAACGCCGCCGGAAAGCCGGTGATGATGGGAATCAGCGCGTTGCGGAACACATGTTTCCATAGCACCTGACGCTCACTCAGGCCCTTGGCGCGGGCGGTCAGCACGTACTGCTTGCGGATTTCCTCCAGAAAGGAATTTTTCGTTAGCACCGTGGTCACGGCGAAGCTGCCCAGCACCATTGCGGTAATCGGCAACGTGATGTGCCACAGATAATCGGTAATGCGTGCGCCCCAACTGAGCGACTCCCAGTTGGCCGAGGTCAGCCCGCGCAGCGGAAACCACTGCAGCTGCCCGCCAAACACCACCAGCAGCGCCACGCCCAGAACAAAACCCGGCACTGCATAACCGACCAGCACCGCCAGC
>CAIYKK010000193.1 GCA_903926695.1 uncultured Burkholderiales bacterium | reverse complement strand
GCCAACATTGACGTGCGGCTTGGTCCGCGAAAATTTCTCTTTTCCCATTTTCAACTCCGAAAAGTTACAAAACCAGATAACAACCACCGCCAGCCGTAGCGCGCCCTGCGCTACGTCAGCTTAAAAAATTTGGTGCCCATTCCGGGAATCGGACCCGGGACCTCTCCCTTAACAAGGGAGTGCTCTGCCACTGAGCCAAATGGGCATACATTGCAAACCTGTCGCAGCGAACAAGCGCAGCATCAATCGACATTACCTTCCAGACAACTCTGGAGCGGGAGACGGGAATCGAACCCGCGTCATTAGCTTGGAAGGCTAGGGTTCTACCATTGAACTACTCCCGCAGCTCTGCCGAATCAACTCACACTTAAATCACTTCACAATCCAAAGCCAGCCTGACGGCACCTGCCTTGCATTGCTCACTCGCTAGCAATTGGTGGATGGGGCTGGATTCGAACCAGCGTACGCGTTAGCGAACAGATTTACAGTCTGCCTCCTTTAACCACTCGGACACCCATCCTCTGAGTGAGCCTCAAATTATGCCATGACTTTATGTCGAATGCTAAATATTGTTGCGGCTTGCTGATTGAAAAGCCAGTTTTTCAGCAAACCGGCCCAGCCGCAAGTCCGAAAAGTTGTCAGATTTTCAGTCCGTCCCCACAATCACGCGCTTTTTTCAGGGTTTGCGCGGCCTGCGAAAAATGACCGCAGCCGATAAAAGGCAGCGGCGGGCGCAAGGCCGACAGCGGCGACGGGTGATTAGCCACCAGCACCTGATGACGCCCGGCGTCGATCAAGGCGCGCTTGCTCTGGGCGTGCGCGCCCCACAGCATGAACACCACCGGCTGCGGGCCGCTGGAGACCTGGCCGATGATGGCGTCGGTCAGCACTTCCCAGCCCCGTCCGGCATGGCTGGCCGGGCGGCCTTCTTCCACCGTCAGGCAGGTGTTGAGCAGCAACACGCCTTTGGTGGCCCAGCGCACCAGACTACCGCCCGGCACCGGAAACGCGGGCGGTGCCCGTCCCAAATCGCGCTGCAGTTCCTTGAAAATATTGCGCAGCGACGGCGGCAGCGCCACGCCGGGCGCGACCGAAAAAGCCAGCCCTTCGGCCTGCCCGCGCCCATGATAGGGGTCTTGCCCCAGAATGACCACACGCACCTCGTCGGGCGGCGTGAGTTCCAGCGCACGCAGCGGCTGGGGCGGAAAAATCACCGCACCTTCGCTCAGGCGGCCCCGTAAAAATTCAAGCAGTTTTTGCCCGGTGCCACTGGCAAAAAACTCATTCACCACCGGCTGCCAGCCCGGCGCCACCGACCAGGCCGAAGGATAGACGCTGACCAGTTGGTCAGGCGCGGCGGGTGCCCGATCATTCATTCCCGAAAACTCCGGCTCAACCATGATGCGCCTCCTTGTTACTCGCCAAACAGCTGCGCCAGCGCCTCGCCCGGCTCGTCGGCGCGCATGAAAGCCTCGCCGACCAGAAAGGCGTTGACCCCAGCAGCGCGCATTGCGTGTACGTCTTGCGGCGTCATGATGCCCGACTCGGTGACCAGCAGCCGGTCGGCGGGCACCTGACCGAGCAGGCCCAGCGTCGTGTCCAGCGACACCTCAAAGGTTTTCAAATTGCGGTTGTTGATGCCGATCAGCGGCGTTTTGAGTTTCAAGGCGCGTTCGAGTTCCACAGCGTCATGCACCTCGACCAGCACGGCCATGTCCAGCGCCCTCGCCTGGGCTTCAAAAGCCTTCATCTGCGCGTCGTCCAGGCAGGCGGCGATGAGCAAAATGCAGTCCGCGCCCATCACGCGCGACTCATAAACCTGATACGCATCGACGATGAAATCCTTGCGCAGCACCGGCAGGCCGCACGACGCCCGCGCCTGCTTCAGGTAATCAATGCTGCCCTGAAAAAACTGCTGGTCCGTCAGCACCGACAGGCAGGCCGCGCCGTATTCGGCGTAACTTTGCGCAATGTCAGCGGGAATGAAATCGGCGCGCAGCACGCCTTTGGACGGGCTGGCTTTCTTGACTTCGGCGATCACTGCGGGTTTGCCAGCGGCGATTTTTGCGCGCAGCGCGCCGACAAAATCCCGCGTGTTGACGCGCGATTCGGCATCGCGGCGCATCTCAGCCAGCGGCTTGCGATTCATGGCCGCTTCGATTTCCTGGCGTTTGACGGCCACGATTTTGTTCAGAATGTCACTCATGGGGAAGCTCCGGTGGGGTTGGCGGGGAAGGCGCTTGCGCCTGCCCGGCGGGTAAGGTGGACGGCTCGGTGGAGCCGTTTTTGAGAATTTTCACGAAGACGCGGTGCATGACAAAACCGGCGACAAGAAACAGCGCCGACACGCCCAGCGCAATCCAGGTTCCCGGATCGTGCCACACGGCCTTAAACCCCGGCCTGCTGGCTGAACGCAGCGAGCTGCGCCAGCTTGACCCGCGCCGCGCCCGATTCAATCGCCGCCCGCGCCAAGGCAACGCCGCTTTGGATCGAATCGGCCACGTTGGCCGCGTACAGCGCCGCGCCTGCGTTCAGCATCACGATGTCGCGTGGCGCGCCGGGCTGGTTGTCCAGTACGCCGATCAGCATGGCTTTGGACTCTTCCGGCGTTTCCACGCGCAGGGCGCGGCTGCTGGTCATGCTCAAGCCAAAATCTTCCGGGTGGATTTCGTACTCGGTGATTTCGCCGTTTTTCAGCTCGCCGACCAGCGTGGCCGCGCCCAGGCTGATTTCGTCCATGCCGTCTTTGCCGTAAACCACCAGCGCGTGTTCCGCGCCCAGCCGCTGCAAGGCGCGCACCTGAATGCCGACCAGATCGGGGTGAAACACGCCCATCAAAATGTTCGGCGCGCCCGCCGGATTCGTCAGCGGGCCGAGGATGTTGAAGATGGTCCTGATGCCCAATTCCTTGCGCACCGGCGCGACATTCTTCATGGCCGGATGGTGATTCGGCGCGAACATGAAACCCACGCCCACTTCGGCAATGCAGCGCGCAATCGCCTCGGGCGAGAGGCTCAATGAAATGCCCAGCGACTCGACCACATCGGCGCTGCCCGACTTGCTGCTGACGCTGCGCCCGCCGTGCTTGCTGACCCTGGCGCCCGCGCTTGCCGCGACAAACATGGCGCAGGTGGAAATATTGAAGGTGTGCGAGCCGTCGCCGCCGGTGCCGACGATATCGACCAGGTGCGTCTTGTCGGCCACATGCACCTTGGTGGAAAACTCGCGCATCACCTGCGCGGCGGCGGTGATTTCGCCGATGGTTTCTTTTTTGACACGCAGGCCGGTGATCAGCGCGGCCATCATCACCGGCGACATCTCGCCGCTCATGATGAGGCGCATCAGGTGCAGCATTTCGTCGTGGAAGATTTCGCGGTGTTCGAGGGTACGTTGCAACGCTTGCTGCGGGGTAATTTTGTGGCTGTCAGTCATGAGAAATACCTGGTTTGACTTTGTTGTGACGGATGGCGCCCGGTCAGGCTGCAAGAAAACAGGTGGACTGATCGCTCATTTTGGCTTCGTGCGCCCTATCGGCGGCGCTTGCAGTCATCTTAAAAAAGAGCGGATGAATCGCCGCTATCACGCCCGCTGCTCCAGGAAGTTTTTCAGCATTGCGTGGCCGTGCTCGGTCAGAATCGATTCCGGGTGAAACTGCACGCCCTGAATCGCCAGCGTTTTGTGGCGCACGCCCATGATTTCGCCGTCGTCCGTCCAGGCGGTGACTTCGAGCACGTCGGGGCAGCTTTCGCGCTCAATCGCCAGCGAGTGGTAGCGGTTCACCGTGAACTGCCCCGGCAACCCGGCAAACACGCCCTGCTGCGTCGTGGTGATGACGCTGGTCTTGCCATGCATCAGCTCTTGCGCCCGCACGATCTTGCCGCCAAAGGCCGCGCCAATCGCCTGATGGCCCAGACACACGCCCAGAATCGGCAGCTTGCCCGCAAAGTATTGAATCGCTGCCACCGAAATCCCCGCTTCGGCGGGCGAGCACGGGCCGGGCGACACCACCAGCCGGTCCAGCTGGCCCGCGTCGAGTTTGGCGGCAATTTCGGCCACCGTGATTTCGTCGTTGCGGAACACTTCAACCTCGGCGCCCAGCTCGCCAAAATACTGGACGATGTTGTAGGTGAAACTGTCGTAGTTGTCGATCATCAAAAGTTTCATGGCTCAGCTCTCCTTGGGCAGTTGGGCGCGCAGGCGTTTGAATTCGCCACGCTCAAATTCAATGAAAGCGTCGATCATGGCGCGGTAAGCGGCCTCGATGACGGCGGCGGGCGCGCCCTGCTCGGCGGCCATCGCGCTGACCCGGTCCACGATGAAGTCGATGCGCGCCTGGTCATGCACCTGACCGGCGTTTTGCTTGATGCGCGCCGCCTGCGCGACATAGCCGCTGCGCTCGGCCATCAAGGCGACGATGCGCTGGTCCAGCGCGTCGATGTTGCGGCGCACGTCGGCCATCGTTTGGCAATGCTCCACGATCACGCCTTCGGGAAGATTTAATTTGATAGTCATAGGCTTGCTGATGTGGTGTCTTCAATCATGGACAGGCCAAGCATCTCCATGATCAGCCGTTTCATTTCTTGCTGACGCGATTCAATGGCTGAACTATTCCATTCACTATATTGCCCAAAATATTGAGCAGCCTTAAAATAACTGGTATTCAAGCCAACCGATTGTGAAGCGGATAACGATTTTGTCAGAAACAATCCAGAACGACCATAAACAGGCTGCTTGACAGAAAAATAATCTCGCCCAAGCGAAGCATTGATGGGTTTTTCTAACAATGTCAGATTTCCAAGCAAAGATTTATAATAATCATAATCGCTTGGCCTATCAAATTCCGCCTTTAATTCTGGAGATGGATTATCAGGCAATACATGCTCAACCTCAAACTTAGTAAAATGGCTGATAGCTAAATTTTTTAATGAGGTTTTCGCCTTAGCTTCAACGTATTGCGACAATCGCCTTAATATAAACCGGCACGTCAATTTACGATCCAAGCTCATTACATTCAGAGCCTCTGAGATCCTTAGCGTCAATGGTTCAATTTCCCTATTGACCCAGTCCTCCATCCAAGCATTCAAGATCGACTTAAAGTCGGAGCGAGCCTTATTCTTAGCAATCAACTCCCCCAACTCTGGAGCAGCGTTTGCAAATATCCTATCAAATACTTTAGTAGATGCTTTAGCAAGTGAATACGCCACAGAAAGGCGCTCCAAATGATGCGTAACGACAAACAACGAATCATTATTCAAAGTTTGACAAGCCAACAAAACAATTAAATGCTGCCTTGCGCTATTAGAAATGGCGTATATACTGGAAAGCGCAATGTCTGGCTCAGAAATAAATCTTTTATATGCCAGCGCAGCTTGATGCAAACGCTCTGCAAAGGCAATCGGATCTTTTGTAATGCCTAAATCGTCCTTATCCTTACTCTTCGAGAGCCATTCATATAAATTATTTTCCGTTAATAAGTTCGTTTTATTACGCGCATCAGGAAAATTAGCCAATACGAAGTAACGCAACAACCGCAAAGGTTTCCCATCTCTTCCAGTTTTCTCAATAGCGTTAACCATTTTTTCCCAGATGGTCGTCAGGCGATCAAATTCAGCCCGTTCCACCTGCATAAACAAAAGATTTTTCAGCAAATCTAAAGCATTCAACCCCACACCACGGTCATTGATTGTTTCAAAAATATGTAATGCATCACTTATCCCAAGGGTTTGAATCCGGACGAGCCGTACCCGTCGAGATAATTGTGCTTGAAATCGGCGCAACCGATTCACATCCCGTCCAAAGTTTTCACTCAAAAAATCGGCTGCAACCTCATAAGTAGCCAACATGTTTTTAGCTGACTGTGGCAGGGTTTTAACTTGTAATGTCTGAGTTCCGCTTGCCATGTTTTGCAGAATAATATCAGCATCTCTATAAAGAGGTTTCAGTCGCAATCTGACACCCGTTGTCCCATCTGGTTTTTGATACTGATCTTGAATCATTCCTTCCAAAAAAGTTACAGGTTCAGGATCGTTCAGTGAGTTTCGCAGGTCACGGATGGCACACAATATGATAAACAAAGTCGTAAGACGCTGCTGCCCATCAATCAATTGAAAAACACTTTGCTCATCCAAATAAGCCACAATGCTTCCGATAAAATATTCACCCGATGAAGGATTGTCATTTTCATCAAAGAGTGCATTCATTACATCGGCTAGCAACGAGCTAACTTGTAGCCTTTTCCAAACATATTCACGCTGAAATGCGGGCACCTCATAAAATGATTCTTTAAAAACTTCTTGCACCGTCGGATGCTTGACTTCAATCTGCATAAACCAATCTCCATCTTATTTTATTAATCTAAACCTTCTTCGACCAGCTCGCTGGCGCGCAGCAGGGCGCGGGCCTTGGCTTCGGTTTCTTTCCACTCCAGCTCGGGCACCGAGTCGGCGACCACGCCCGCCGCCGCCTGCACGTAGAGCATGCCGTCCTTGATGACGCCGGTGCGAATCGCAATCGCCACGTCCATGTCGCCCGCATAACTGAGATAGCCGCAGGCGCCGCCGTACAGGCCGCGCTTGCTCGGCTCTAACTGGTCGATCAGCTCCATCGCATGCACCTTGGGCGCGCCGGTCAGCGTACCCGCCGGGAAGGTGGCGCGCAGCACGTCCATGCTGGTCATGCCGTCGTTCAAAATGCCCTCGACGTTGCTGACGATGTGCATCACATGGCTGTAGCGTTCGACGGCAAAGGCTTCGGTCACCTTGACCGTGCCGGTTTTGGCAATGCGGCCAATGTCGTTGCGCGCCAGGTCAATCAGCATGACATGTTCGGCGCGCTCTTTCGGGTCGTTGATCAGTTCGTGCTCGGCGGCCTGATCGGCTTCATACGACGAGGCGCGGGGCCGGGTTCCCGCCAGCGGGCGGATGGTGACTTTCTGGCCTTCTTCAACCTGCTCCTGGCGCACCAAAATCTCCGGCGACGCGCCGACTACATGGAAGTCGCCAAAGTGGTAGTAGTACATGTAAGGCGACGGGTTCAGCGCCCGCAGCGCCCGGTACAAACTCAGCGGCGACTCGGTGTAACGCTTTTTGATGCGCTGGCCGACCTGCACCTGCATGAAGTCGCCGCCCTCGATCAGCCGCTTGGCGCGCTCGACGGCGGCGATGTAGTCGGCCTTGGCAAATTCGCGCTCCGCCGGGTAGCCTTGGCTTGGCTTGACCACCGGCGCGGCCACCGAGTATTTCAGCTGCTCTTTGAGCTCGCGCAGGCGCTTCTTGGCGTTCGCGTAGGCTTCGGGCTGGGCCGGGTCGGCATAGACGATCAAATACAGCTTGCCCGACAGGTTGTCGATGACGGCCAGCTCTTCACATTGCAGCAGCAAAATATCCGGGCAGCCCAGCGTGTCAGGCGGGCAGGACGATTCGAGCTTTTTCTCGATGTAGCGCACGGCGTCGTAGCCAAAGTAGCCCGCCAGACCGCCGCAGAAACGCGGCAGGCCGGGGCGCAGCGCGACCTTGAAACGCTTTTGGTAGTCGCTGATGAAGTCCAGCGGATTGGCGCGAGAGGTTTCGACGACCTGGCCGTCGGTCACAACTTCGGTCACGGCTTTAGCGCCGAAACCCGAGGCGCGCAGCAGCGTGCGCGCCGGCAGGCCGATAAAGCTGTAGCGCCCAAAGCGCTCGCCACCGACGACGGATTCGAGCAGAAAGCTGAACTTGCCGCCGTCTTTGGCGTGGGCCAGCTTCAGGTAGAGCGAGAGCGGGGTTTCCAGATCGGCAAAAGCTTCGAGCATCAGCGGGATGCGGTTGTAGCCCTGGGCCGCGAGGCTTTTAAATTCGAGTTCGGTGATCACAGGGGTTCCTCTTCAGGAGAAGCCAGCGCGCTGGAAAAAGGCTGGCTTCGGTCATTCACAACACCCCGGAAGTTCGGGGCCGGGATGCGCTTGCAGGGCGCAAGCGCGCATCAAAATCGGGAGGGGAAAGCGGGCGCTGGAGTCTGCGAAAAACTCAGGCCAGCAGGGCAGAACAGGGACGCCACAGCCAGGCTCCCCGGCTTTGACACACTGTTTGATGATGGCGGCAATGTTTCAATCCACGCTCCTTGCGGGGCAAATTCTATCCCCCCAAAAGGAGGTTGCAAACCGGAGCTGGTTCTTGATGAGCATGTGCCCGAAAGTGTAGCAAGAGCCGGGCCGCCTGAAGCCGTCAATCGACCAAAGCGGCACAGGCGGCACTGCGTCAATGCCCGCCCGCCAGCACCGCCAGCGAATCGACAAAGCCGTCGGCATCGACGCCGCGCACCGGCTGGCCGTGGTTGTAGCCGTAAGTCACTAGCAGCACCGGGCAACCAGCGGCGCGTGCCGCTTGAGCGTCGTTGCTGGAGTCGCCAATCATCAACGTGCGGCTGGGTGTTGTACCCAGCGCTTCGCAGGTTTTCAAAAGAGGCAGCGGATCGGGCTTTTTGCGTTCAAACGAGTCGCCGCCGAACACTTGGCTGAAAAAGCCGTCCAGCCCTTTTTGCGCCAGCAAAACACGGGCGAATGCCGCCGGTTTGTTCGTCAAACAGGCCAGTTTTAAACCGGCCTGCTGCAGGCCGCGCAGGCCGTCAAGCACGCCGGGGTACAGGCTGGAATGCAGGCCGTTGACGGCGGCGTAATGCTGCTGGTAGCTGGCGTAGGCCTGGGCGTCAATCGCCTCAGCCGCCAGCGCGGGCAGGGCCGCGCCCGGCAGCGCCTGCACATGCGCGAGCACCGAGCGCACCAGATGCTCAGAGCCTTTGCCGACCATGCGGCTGACGGTGTCAGCGTCCAGCGTGGCGGCGGCGGCACCGGCGGGCGCGATGTCGGCCAGCATGCGGTTCAGGGCGACGACAAAGTCGCCCATCGTATCGACCATCGTGCCATCGAGGTCAACAATGGCCGCGTCGTACTGGCCGGGCTGCAAAAAAACGGGGTTGGCGGTCGCAAGGTTCACGGTGAAAACAGAGTTGGGCAATGAAGCCAGCATTGTGCCCGCCCTGCAAACAAAGCGCCGTCACGGGCTTGGCACACCGTCTCAAACGGCAATCCGGTTTTCCGGCCAACGCACTCATCCGCGCCGGGAAAATAGAGATTTTTCAAACGCTACGGTTGACATCCTCCCCCGCCTGAAGGCGGGGGATTCCTACGGCGCTAGACATGAGTTGCCTCTTGCCTGGTCGCTTCGGTGGGTTCCTGCTTCACTGAGGCTGGTTTCG
>CAIYKK010000192.1 GCA_903926695.1 uncultured Burkholderiales bacterium | reverse complement strand
GCTCAGGAAAATGCCGTCCGGCTGGTACTTCAGCACCTCGGCGGCGCTGGTTTGCGCGGGCACGACGGTGACGCGGCAGCCGCGCTCGGCGAGCATGCGCAAAATGTTGAATTTGACACCGAAGTCATAGGCCACGACGTGAAACGCGGGCTGGGTCTGCTCGCCATAGCCGGGCTTGCCCTGGTGCTGGGGGTGGGCCAACTGCCACTCGGTCTGCGTCCACTCGTAAGGCTGCTTGACTGACACGACTTTAGCCAGATCCTGCCCTGCCATGCTGGGCGCGCCCTTGGCAGCGGCCACGGCCTGCTCAATCGCCGCCGGGGTGACGGTTTGACCAGCGCCCAGCGCCAGAATGCAGCCGTTTTGCGCGCCATGAATGCGCAGATGGCGCGTCAGGTGGCGCGTATCGATGTTGGCAATCGCCACCGTATTTTCCTGGACCAGGTACTCGGACAAGGTCATGGTCATGCGGAAATTCGAGGCCAGCAGCGGCAGATCCTTGATGATCAGGCCAGCGGCGTGGACTTGGGCCGCTTCAACGTCTTCGGCGCTGACGCCGTAGTTACCGATATGCGGGTAGGTAAGGGTGACGATCTGCTGGCAATAGCTGGGGTCCGTGAGGATTTCCTGGTAGCCGGTCATGGCGGTGTTGAACACCACCTCGCCGGTCGTGGAGCCTGGCGCCCCAATGGAATTGCCGATAAAGACCGTGCCGTCTGCGAGCGCCAAGATGGCGGGCGGGGATATATCGCGTGTTCCCTGTAGAGAAAAAAGCACTGGGTTCTCCGGGTTGGTTTCGGTTCGCCCAAGCGCGCACAAGGCAGGTCTTTCAGACTCTTGCGGACTGCTTTTGTAGGGGTTTGGCTTGGTGTGCGCGCGGGCGAACCTGGGATTTGCAAAGCCCTTGATTATAGCTTGGGGTCAAAACCCCTTGAAACAGACCCCAAAACCGTGCAAATTAACCCACCAGCGCGCTCGCATACAGGCAAATCGCCGCCGCCGCCGCCACGTTGAGCGACTCCTCGCCGCCGGGCTGGTCGATGCGCACTTTGAGGCTGGCGCGCGCCATCAGCGCTTCGCCCACACCTTGCCCTTCGTGGCCCATCGCCCAGGCGCAGGGCATGGGAATGGTCTGCTGGTGCAAAAAGCTGCCGTGGTGCGAGCTGGTGACGACAATCGGCACCGTCAAATCGGCCAGCGCCTCGGGCGCCACGCCTTCAACCAGCCGCAGGCCAAAATGCGCGCCCATGCCAGCGCGCAGCACCTTGGGCGACCACAGCGCCGCCGTGCCCTTGAGCGCAATGATCTGGCCAAAACCAAACGCCGCCGCGCTGCGCAAAATCGAGCCCACATTGCCCGCGTCCTGCACCCGGTCCAGAATCACCGAGGCCGCACCGGGCTGCAGTTCGGGCGCGGCAGGCAGCTCCAGCACAAAGCCCATGCGCGCAGGGGATTCGAGACCGCTGATCTCGGGCAGCAGCGCGTCGGCAATCACGACATTTTTCTGCGCCACCTGCGTCCACTCTGCAGGCGCTTGCGGCCAAAACGAGGCGGCAAACACGGCGATGACGGGTTTCAAACCCCGCGCCAGCGCCGCCCGGCACAGATGGTCGCCTTCGAGCCAGACCCGGCCCTGCTTGCGGTACGCCGTGCTGTCCTGCGACAGGCGG
>CAIYKK010000191.1 GCA_903926695.1 uncultured Burkholderiales bacterium | reverse complement strand
GATGGCCAGGGCTTTATGGTTCCCGTCAAGAGCAAGATCAAGAGCGCCACACAGCTCAAAGGCCAGACCGTGTGTGTGCAATCCGGCACCACCACCGAGAAAAACCTGACCGACTTCTCCAAAGCCTCTGGCCTGGGCATCAAGCCTGTGGTGTTTGAGAAGCTCGAAGCCGCTGAAGGTGCTTACTTCTCCGGCCGTTGCGTGGCGTACACCACCGACGCATCGGGCTTGGCTTCCACACGCAACAAAGTGGCCAAGAACCCGGCATTGCCTGCCACACGGGCCGCCACAGTTGTTTTTTCAGCATTTACAAGGGCGGCCAGTGGGTCGTGACCGAGCCGGTCTTGAAAGACCCCGGCAGCATCTACAAATAAGCACACTCAACCATGACTTCCAACGACACCCTCCAGCGCCTGGCGCAGATCATCGAAAGCCGCAAAGCCGTCAACGGCGGCGATGCGGAAAAAAGCTACGTCGCCCGCCTGCTGCACAAAGGCCCGGACGCGTTCCTGAAAAAAATCGGCGAAGAAGCCACCGAAACCGTCATGGCCGCCAAGGACATCGACTACGGCGGTCCGACCCCGGCGCTGAAAGGCAAATTTGTCGGCGAAGTGGCCGATTTGTGGTTTCACAGCCTGGTGGCGCTGGCCCATTACGGCTTGAGCCCGGCTGACGTGCTGGCCGAACTGGAGCGCCGCGAAGGCACGAGCGGCATCGAAGAAAAAGCGCTGCGCAAGGCGCAAAACCGCGCCATCCAAGAGGCCGCTGAAAAGCCCTGATTTCACGTCAGGATGTGTTTGAATCCCGCAAAGGAGTGCAGTTCATGGCCAACGATGTGATCGATGTCGAGATGAAAAGCGCCAATGACCGCCTTGTCATGCACGTCCTTTATGGCTTGCACACGCTGGCCTGGTTCAGCGGCGGCACGCTGGCCGTGATTGCGCTCATCGTCAACTACCTGCGCCGGGCCGACGAGGCCGATGCGCTGTACGTTGATCACCACACCTACATGATTGCCACCTTCTGGTGGACGCTGCTGTGGCTGGTAGTGCTGTCGCCTCTGTGGATGCTGTTTTTCTTTCCGGGGGCTGTTGCCTACGGCATTGTCTGGCTGTGGTATTTGTACCGCTGCATCAAGGGCTGGGTGCGTTTTAATGACAGGCGCTATCCTTGATGATGTGACGCGGCCCGGTTTTTCCGGCTTCTGATCTTTCCTCAACCCCTTTAAAGCCCACTACGCATGAGCCATTCCGACAATTGTCTTTTTTGCAAGATCGCCGCAGGCGTCATTCCCAGCCGCAAGGTGTATGAGGATGAGGAGTTGTTTGCCTTTCACGACATTCACCCCTGGGCGCCGGTGCATTTCCTGATCATCCCGAAGGCGCATATTGTGTCGATGGCCCACGTCGGCCCGGAGCATGCCGCGCTGCTGGGGCGCATGATGCTGCTGGCGCCGCAGCTGGCGATGGCGCAGGGCTGCAATCCTTACCCCGAAGGCGGTTTTCGCATCCTGACCAACACCGGCACCGAAGGCGGACAGGAAATCCATCACCTGCATCTGCACGTTATCGGCGGCCCCCGGCCCTGGCTCAAGGGCTGAAGCGGTTTTCCCCCGGCTTGAAAAAGCGCCGGATGCCGCCACGTTAGCGGTGTGAACCTGCCCGGCGGCAGGGGTCATTGGCTGGCGTCATACCCGGCCCTTAGAATCGGGCTTTGGCGCAGGCAAGTCCGGCATTTGGATTGACGACATTAGGAGTAAGACATGGGTAGTTTTTCAATATGGCACTGGCTGATCGTGCTGCTGATCGTGGTGATGGTGTTCGGCACAAAAAAGCTCAAGAACATGGGCAGCGATCTGGGCGGTGCCGTCAAGGGTTTTAAAGACGGCATGAAAGACGGCGGCCAGTCGGCGGCTGACGAGCCAGCGGCGCCTGCGCCCGGTCACGTTGCCAACGCCCAGGCGGCTGACAAGGCCCGCCACACGATTGATGTCGAAGCCCGGCAAAAGTCCTGAAACCCGAGCGAGCACCTGTGTTTCAAACTGTTTTACCTGACCTGCTGTGATTGATCTCGGCATCTCGAAAATCGCGCTGATCGGCGCGGTCGCGCTGATTGTGATCGGCCCGGAAAGGCTGCCGCGTGTGGCGCGTACCTTTGGCACACTGCTGGGCAAGGCCCAGCGCTACGTCAATGATGTGAAGCAGGAAGTCAACCGCTCGATGGAGCTCGATGAGTTCAGGAAGATGAAAGAAAGCGTCGAAGGCACCGCCCGCGACGTTGAAAACTCCATCCAGACCAGCGCCAGGGATTTTGAAAAATCATGGGGCGAGGTGACTAGCGCCTTGACTTCTGACGATTCTTTCGGTCTGGACGGCTTTCCCCAATACCGGCACCCGAAAAAGAAGTGGCGGCTCAAGCGTGGTGCTACGCCGCAATGGTTCAAGGCGCGCTCCGGCGTGCGCACCAAGGTGCAGTCCGGCGCGGCCCGTGTGGCGCGTTTTCGTCCCCAGTTTGGCCGCAAGGCGTGAGCTTTTTCCTGATTGTGTTGCTCGCATGCGGGCGCAATTTACCCAGCGCAGACTTTTCCCATGAGTGACTCCCATTTTCCCGGCGGCGACAAGCCCGACGAATTCGCCGGCACCGAGCAGCCTTTTGTGCAGCACCTCGTGGAGTTGCGCGACCGCATGATCAAGGCCGTGGCCGCCATTGGCATCATGGCGATCATTCTGGCGCTGTTTCCTGGTCCTGGCGCGCTTTACGACCTGCTGGCCGCGCCGCTGGTGGCCACGCTGCCTGCGGGCGCTACTTTGATTGCCACCAACGTCATTTCGCCGTTTGTGGTGCCGATCAAGATTTTGTTCATGGCCGCTTTCATGCTGGCGCTGCCGGTGGTGTTGTATCAAGTCTGGGCTTTTGTCGCGCCTGGCCTGTATTCGCACGAAAAAAAGCTAGTGATGCCGCTGGTGGTGTCGAGCACGCTGCTGTTTTTTATCGGCGTGGCTTTTTGCTACTACTTTGTGTTTGGCAAGGTGTTTGCCTTTATCCAGAGTTTTGCGCCCAAGTCGATCACCGCCGCGCCAGACATTGAAGAGTATTTGAACTTCGTGCTGGGCATGTTTCTGGCGTTCGGTCTGGCGTTTGAAGTGCCAATTGCCGTCATTCTCTTGGTGCGCATGGGCGTGATCACCGTGGCCCAGCTGCGCGAATACCGGGGCTACTTTTGGGTGGCGGCGGCCATCGGCACCGCGCTGGTTACACCGCCCGACGCGGGCTCCATGCTGATGCTGCTGGGCGTCGTGGGCTGTCTTTACGAAGTGGGCATTCTCGCCGCGCAAGTGTTCGTCAAACACACCAAAGCGCCCGACGAGGCCGATACCGAAGCCGCCAAACCCTGAGTTTTCCGGCTCTGCCTGATTGTCTGGCGCAGTCTTCCTTGCGCCGCAGCCTGTCCGATAGCGCTTTTTCAGCGCTGAACCTTGGGGCGCTCGCGTTTTCCGGGTGTGACGGCAATTTCAACCGGGCCGTCGCCCCGCAGCACCGTCAGCGGCGCGGGTTTTCCGGGCTTGAGGGCAGCCACGGCTGTGAGCAGCTGGCTCACATTGCTGACGGGCTTGCCGCTGACGGCAGTTACCACATCGCCAGGCTTGATGCCCGCCTGCGCCGCCGGGCCGTTTTGCAGCACACCGATGATGATCACGCCACCCGCTTGGACTGCTTGGGGCTTGATCTTGAAAGTTTCGGCCAGTTCGGCGTTCAGGTCTTGCGGCTCCACGCCAATCCAGCCACGTGTGATCTGGCCATCGGTGACGATGCCATCGAGCACCTGCTTGGCCGTCGAGACGGGAATCGCAAAACCGATGCCCATAGAGCCGCCCGAGCGCGAATAAATCGCCGTGTTGATGCCCATCAGGCTGCCGTTCACATCGACCAGCGCGCCGCCCGAGTTGCCGGGGTTGATGGCCGCATCGGTCTGGATGAAGTTTTCAAAGGTGTTGATGCCCAGGTGGTTGCGGCCCAGCGCGCTCACAATGCCGCTGGTCACAGTCTGGCCCACGCCGAACGGGTTGCCGATGGCCAGCACCTGATCGCCCACCTGCAGCGTGTCGGAATTGCCCAGCACGATGACCGGCAGCTTGTCCAGATCGATTTTCAGGATCGCCAGATCGGTGTCCGGGTCGGTGCCGATGACTTTTGCCTTGGCTTTGCGGGTGTCGTTGAGGATCACCTCGATTTCATCGGCGCCTTCGACCACGTGGTTGTTGGTCAGGATGTAGCCATTGGCGCTGACGATAACGCCGCTGCCCAGGCCCGCCTGCGGCTCGCCGGGGTTTTGGTCGCCGAAGAAAAACTTGAACCACGGATCGTTCATGTTCGGATTTTTGGCGGCGGCCTTGCTGGTGTTGAGGCTGACCACCGCCGCTGACGCCAGTTTGGCCGCCGAGGCCAGGCTGCCCGCTACAGGCGCTCCGAACGGGCGCTGATTGGCTGGGGCTTCGATGACCGACAAGCTTCGGGTGGCCGAGCCTTTATTGATCCACTGCGGCTGCAGGGTTGCCACGACAAAATAAGCCGCCACCAACACGGTGACGGCTTGCGAAAAGAGGAGCCAGGTGCGCTTCATGGAGTAAAAATTCAGCAATAAATGGAGTCAATGACCGCAGCGGCGCGAAAAGGTCCGCTGAGCGGCTATTGTGCCTTTAGGGCCTGCGGGTGTCTTGTCCCCGGTCATTTCCACGCCGGGTAGGCCATCAAAACAGGCCACAAAGACGTAACACCCGTGCCAGCCTGAGACAATTGCCCCATGAATACTCTTTTTTCTGTCCCGCGCCAAGCGGTGCTGCAGGCGTTTGACGCACTGCTGCAGCCCGCCCGTTTCAAGGACTACGGCCCCAATGGCTTGCAGGTCGAAGGCTGCGCGCAGATTGGAAAAATCGTCTCCGGTGTGACGGCCAGCCGCGCTTTGATTGAGGCGGCGATTGACGCGCGCGCCGATGCGATTTTTGTGCATCACGGCCTGTTTTGGCGTGGTCAGGACGGCTGCGTCACCGGCTGGATGAAGCAGCGTCTGGCGCTGCTGCTGGCGCACGACATCAACCTGTTCGCTTGCCATTTGCCGCTGGACGCGCACCCGGAACTGGGCAACAACGCGCAGCTGGGCCTGCAGCTCGGTTTGAAAGCCACGGCGCGTTTTGGCGAGCAGGATTTGGGATTTTTGGGCGCCCGCGCCGATGGTGGCAGCTTTGCCACCACGAGCGAGCTGGCTGAACACGTCCAAAAGGTGCTGAACCGCCCGGTTGTGCAGGTCGGGCAGCCGGGGCGTGCGATTCAAAATATTGCCTGGTGCAGCGGCGGCGCGCAGGGTTATTTTGAAACGGCTATTGCCGCAGGCGCGGACGCTTTTATCACCGGCGAGATTTCCGAGCCGCAGGCGCATTACGCTAGAGAGCTGGGCGTGGCGTTTATCGCCTGCGGTCATCACGCCTCCGAGCGTTATGGCGCGCCCGCTGTGGCCGCTCACGTTGCCGCGCAGCTGGGGCTGGCACACGAGTTCATCGACATCGACAACCCGGCCTGACCATGAATCAACCCAAACCTTTGCTCATCACGATGGGCGACGCGGCCGGTATCGGCCCGGAAATCATTGCCAAGGCTTTTCGTGAGTCACCGGCTGATCTGGCGGGCTGCGTGGTGGCGGGTGATGTGGCCACACTGCGCCGCGCCGCCGCGCTGACAGCCGCCACCGCTGGCACGCTGGCCTGGCCGGTGGCGCAGATCGGCTCTGTAGCCGACGCCGCCGGCTTGCCGCCCAACTGCATCGGTGTCTTGCAGTCGTGCAATCTGCCAGCGCTGGTTCCGTATGGCCAGATCAATGCGCAGGCCGGACAGGCAGCGGCTGATTGCATTGTCTGGGCTGCCCGCGCCGTGCTTGCCGGGGAGGCTTTGGCGATGGTTACGGCACCGATTCACAAGGAGGCGCTGGCAACGGCTGGCGGCTGGGCGGCCAGCTTTCCGGGCCACACCGAAATGCTGCAGGCTGAAGCTGCCGCGCATCTGGGCAAGCCCGTCAGCGAGGTGCCGGTGCGCATGATGCTGGCCAACGACGAACTGAAAATCGTGCTGGTCAGCATTCACATGTCGCTGCGCCGCGCCATTGAGGCGGTAACGTTTGACAACGTGCTGCAAACGCTGCGCATCACGCACCAGGCGGTTGGCGCGAGTTTGGGCTGGGCGCCGCGCATTGCGGTGGCGGGCCTGAACCCGCATGCCGGGGAGGGCGGGCTGTTTGGCAGCGAAGAGCACGCCATCATTGCCCCGGCGATTGCCGCCGCTCTGGCCGAGGGGTTGAACGTGCAAGGGCCGTTTGCGCCGGACACGGTGTTCATGCGGGCGCGCAATGCGCAGGGTAAGCCCGGCGAGTTCGATGTGGTGGTGGCGATGTACCACGATCAAGGTTTGATTCCTGTCAAATATCTGGGCGTGGAGCAGGGCGTGAACGTTACGCTCGGCCTGCCGCTGGTGCGTACCAGCCCGGACCACGGCACGGCGTTTGACATTGCGGGCACGGGCCGGGCGGACGCCTCCAGCCTGATTGCAGCCATCCGCATGGCCCGCCGTCTGGCGCCGCAGGGCGCGTGAAATTTAACCGCGCTTGAGGCTGTCGCGGATCTCGCGCAGCAGCACGATGTCTTCGGCGGGCTCAGCAGGGGCTGCAGGTGCGGGCGCGGCTTCCTTGCGCTTGAGCCGGTTGATTTGCTTGACCATCAGAAAAATGATGAAGGCCAAAATGGCAAAGTTCACCGCCACCGTGATGAAGTTACCATAAGCAAACACCGGCACACCAGCTTTTTTCAGCGCATCGAGCGTCGTTGCCGTGCCCAGCGGCACGTTGCCGAGCACCAGAAACAGGCTCGAAAAGTCCAGCTTGCCGATCACCGCACCGACGATAGGCATGATCAGGTCCGCGACCACTGACTCGACAATCTTGCCAAAAGCGCCGCCAATGATCACGCCGACGGCCAGATCAATCACATTGCCTTTGACCGCGAATTCTTTGAATTCCTGGATGACTCCCATGAATTTTCCTGTTGTTTGAGGGTGCGCCAAGCTGGCGTGAGGGCTGAAAGCCTGCAATTATGGGGGCTGAGCCCCGAAGCGTGCAGATGTGCTGACAGGCTGCGCACAGGCCTAATCCCGTGCGCAGCCTTGAAAAGACCCTTTACGCTCCGCTACAATTAGGGGTTGACCCCCACTATGCCTTTTTCAAGCCAGTTCTTGAAGGACTTTCATGACCCAAGCAAGCGTAATTGATGTGCCTCATGGCGCGTCCGTCGATAAAGATAAAAGAAATTGGATCGTCGCCACCTGCGCCGTGGGCGGAGCAGGCATGGCGGCGGTAGCCGTTCCTTTTGTCAGCACCTTTCAGCCCTCAGAACGAGCCAAGGCGGCTGGCGCCGCCGTCGAAGTTGATATTTCAGCCATCAAACCCGGCGAAAAAATGACGGTCGAATGGCGCGGCAAGCCGGTTTGGATCGTGCGCCGCACACCCGAGCAGCTTGCCGGGCTTTCAAAGCTCGACAATTTGCTGGCTGATCCGAAATCCGAGCGCAAGCCCGATGAATTCACCCCCGCCTACGCTCGCAATGAAGGCCGCTCCATCAAGCCTGAAGTGCTGGTGGTTGTGGGCATCTGCACCCATCTGGGTTGTTCGCCTTCGGAAAAATTCCAGACTGGTGCGCAGCCTTCGCTGCCGAATGACTGGGCGGGCGGCTTCCTTTGCCCATGCCACGGCTCCACCTTTGACATGGCCGGACGTGTTTACAAAAACAAGCCTGCGCCAGACAACCTGCCAGTTCCCCCACACTTCTACCTGTCGGACACCAAGCTGCTGATTGGGGAAGACAAAAAGGCCTGAGGGCACGCTCATTCCTTCCCAAGACTTTGTCGTCAGCGCTTGATATCCTGCCGTTCGGGCATTGTCTGCAGCGCTGGTCAAAAAAAACACCCAACCAGGATCAGTTATGGCTGAATTCAAAGAGCTTCCTTCCGATGCCCCCATCGCCGCCCAGGCGTTGAACTGGCTCGACAACCGCTTCCCCGCCAGCAAGCTCTTCAAAGAGCACATGAGCGAGTACTACGCGCCGAAAAATTTCAACTTCTGGTACATCTTCGGCTCGCTGTCGTTGCTGGTTCTGGTCATCCAGATACTCACCGGCATTTTCCTGACGATGAACTACAAGCCCGAAGCCTCGCTGGCTTTCGGCTCGGTCGAGTACATCATGCGCGACGTGCCTTGGGGCTGGCTGATTCGCTACATGCACTCCACCGGCGCTTCGGCTTTCTTCGTTGTGGTTTATCTGCACATGTTCCGTGGCCTGATGTACGGCAGCTACCGCAAGCCGCGCGAGCTGATCTGGGTGTTTGGCTGTGCGATTTTCCTGGCGCTGATGGCCGAAGCCTTCATGGGCTACCTGCTGCCTTGGGGCCAGATGAGCTACTGGGGCGCTCAGGTTATCGTGAATCTGTTTGCTGCCATTCCCTTCATTGGTCCTGATCTGGCGCTGCTGATTCGCGGCGACTACGTGGTCGGCGACGCAACGCTGAACCGCTTCTTTGCCTTCCACGTCATTGCTGTGCCGCTGGTGCTGCTGGGTCTGGTTGTTGCACACATCATTGCGCTGCACGAAGTTGGCTCGAACAACCCGGATGGTGTTGAAGTCAAGGGTCCGAATGCGCCGCGCGATGCCAATGGTCATCCGCTCGACGCGATTCCCTTCCACCCGTACTACACGGTGCATGATATTTTCGGCGTCAGCGTGTTTCTGATGATCTTCTCGTCGGTGATCTTTTTCGCGCCTGAGTTTGGCGGTTACTTCCTGGAGTACAACAACTTCATCCCCGCCGATTCACTGAAAACGCCTTTGCACATCGCACCGGTCTGGTATTTCACGCCTTTCTACTCGATGCTGCGCGCTATCACCGGCGACATGATGTATGTGCTGATGGCCTGCGTGCTGGGCGGCTCCCTGCTGGCCGTGGCCAAGGTCAAGATGCCTGCGCTGCTCAAGCCTGTCATTCTGGGCGGCGCTGTGGTGGTGGTCGGCGCGATGCTGCTGATCGATGCCAAGTTCTGGGGCGTGGTTGCGATGGGCGGCGCGGTTGTCATCCTGTTTGGCCTGCCTTGGCTGGACAAGAGTGAAGTCAAGTCGATTCGCTACCGTCCTACCTGGAACAAGTACCTGTACACGGTTTTTGTGATCAATTTTCTGATCCTGGGTTACCTGGGCGTGCAGCCACCTTCTGCGTTGGGTGGTTATGTGTCGCAACTGGGCACTTTGTTCTACTTCGGCTTCTTCATTCTGATGCCTTGGTGGAGCCGCTTGGGTACGTTTAAGCGCGTTCCTGACCGCGTGACGTTTACCGCACACTGAGCTGGAGATATACAACATGAAAAAAATCATCCTCGCCCTGATTACTGCGGTCGGTCTGATCGCTGGCGCACAGGCCAACACCGGCGGCCTCGCCTGGGATAAAGCGCCCAACAAAATCAACGACATGGGAGCCCTGCAAAACGGCGCCAAGCTGTTTGTCAACTACTGCCTGAACTGCCACTCGGCGGCCTTCATGCGCTTTAACCGCTTGAGGGACATCGGCCTGACCGAGCAGCAGATCAAGGACAACCTGCTCTTCACCACCGACAAGGTGGGTGATACCATGAAGTCCGCGATTGATCCGATACAGGCCAAAGCTTGGTTCGGCGCCACACCGCCCGACCTGACGGTGATTGCCCGTTCGCGCGCTGGCGCTGGCGGCACCGGTGCCGATTACCTCTACACCTACATGCGGACCTTCTACCGCGACGAGACTAAAGCTACCGGCTGGAACAACCTGGCTTTCCCCAACATTGCCATGCCGCATGCGCTGTGGGAGTTGCAAGGCGTGCGCGAACCTGTATTTAATGAACACCATGCCGTGACCGAGTGGAAGCAGATCACGCCAGGCAGCATGTCGCCACTGGAGTACGATGAGGCTGTGGGCGATCTCGTCGGCTACCTGCAATGGATGGCTGAGCCGGTCCAAAACACCCGTGTACGCATCGGTGTGTGGGTCTTGATTTTCCTTCTCGGTTTGACCTTTGTCTCCTCGCGCCTGAATGCGGCGTTCTGGAAAGACGTCAAGTAATTTCTTGCCGACCCATGCGCCGTGGCCCTGCCCCGGCGCAACCGGCATCTTCGGAGTGGATGGCTCTAAGGTTCAAAATCTTAGCCTCCACTCTTTTGTTTTAGGAGACCCGAATCATGATGGTTCTTTATTCAGGCACGACCTGCCCCTTTTCGCACCGCTGCCGTTTTGTCCTGTTTGAAAAGGGCATGGATTTTGAAATCCGCGATGTCGATCTGTACAACAAGCCCGAAGACATCAGCGTGATGAACCCGTATGGCCAAGTGCCGATTCTGGTCGAGCGCGACCTGATCCTGTACGAGTCGAACATCATCAACGAATACATCGACGAGCGGTTCCCCCATCCCCAGCTCATGCCCGGCGATCCGGTGGACCGCGCCCGCGTGCGCCTGTTTCTGCTCAACTTTGAAAAAGAGCTGTTCGTTCACGTCAGCGCGCTGGAGTTCCGCGCCTCCAAGGGCAACGAAAAAGCGCTGGAAAAATCCCGCGCCCACATCCGCGACCGCCTGACGCAGCTGGCACCGATTTTCCTGAAAAACAAATTCATGCTGGGCGATAGCTTTTCCATGCTCGACGTGGCGATTGCGCCGCTGCTCTGGCGCCTGGATTACTACGGCATCGACCTGTCGAAAAACGCCGCGCCGCTGCTCAAGTACGCCGAACGCATCTTCTCGCGCCCGGCCTATATCGAAGCGTTGACGCCTTCTGAAAAGGTCATGCGCAAGTAATTGCCGCCTTGATCCCGGCCCCTCAAGCAAACTGGCTTAACTCATGAACGCGCCCACTACTTCGACCCGTCCTTACCTGATCCGCGCCCTGTACGAGTGGTGTACCGACAATGGTTTCACCCCCTACCTGGCCGTGGCGGTGGATGAAACCGTGCAGGTGCCGCGCGAGTACATCAAGAACAACGAGATCGTGCTCAACATCGGCTTTGACGCGACCAGCGCCCTGACGCTGGGCAACGAGTTCATCGAGTTCAAGGCCCGGTTTGGCGGCAAGGCGCGGGAAATCCTCGTGCCTATCAGCCATGTGATTGCCATCTACGCCCGCGAAAATGGGCAGGGCATGGCATTTCCGCTGGAGAGCGCTTCGGACGATGTTTCTGCCGAGGACGGCGCCGGGCCGGACTTCAGCTTTTCGGCGCTGCCGGAGACTGAACTGGATGCGCTGGCAACCGCCGCCGAGCCGACTGAAAGCAAAATCATGCAGCTGGTCGAAAGCGCGCCGCAGGCCGACGCGCTTGATACGGACACACCCGAACCGCCAAATCCGCCGCTGCGCCCACGGCCGTCGCTCAAGCGGGTGAAGTAGAATACTGGTTTTGCCGCTTTAGCTCAGTTGGTAGAGCAACCGCCTTGTAAGCGGTAGGTCGTCAGTTCGATTCCGACAAGCGGCACCATT
>CAIYKK010000190.1 GCA_903926695.1 uncultured Burkholderiales bacterium | reverse complement strand
TTCTTCGCCAAGCATGGACTATCCCGGAAATATTTTTGTCGTAGCCGCCCCCAGCGGGGCGGGCAAGTCCAGTCTGGTCAAGGCCTTGATGGAGCTGGACTCAGCCATTCAACCCGCTGTGTTGCACACCACGCGCCCGCCGCGCGGCCAGGAAAAGCATGGCCGGGAGTATTTTTTCATCTCGACCGACACGTTTGACAGCATGGTCAAGCACGACTCTTTTCTGGAGTGGGCGCACGTTCACGGCAACCGCTACGGCACCTCGCGCCACGCGATTGTAGAGCGCCTGGCCCGTGGCACCGATGTGCTGCTCGAAATCGACTTTCAGGGCGCGGTCAATGTCAAGCGCGCTTTTGCCAACGCGGTGCTGATTTTTATCCTGCCCCCGAGCTGGGAAGAGCTGCGCTCGCGCCTGCAGCGGCGCGGCGAAGACAGCGCCGAAGTCATCGAATTGCGCCTTGAAAATGCCGCCATTGAGATGGCGCAGGCCGAAAAATTCGACTTCGTTATAATTAACGAGTTGTTTGAGAGGGCAGTTTTCGACCTGAAAACCATTGTGCATGCCCAGCGGCTGAAATACTCAGCCCAGCGCCGCGCTAGAGCCGCGACCTTCCAGGCGCTCAATATTCCCTGAACAACACATCAACCGAAAGAATTCTCATGGCCCGCATCACTGTCGAAGACTGCCTCGAAAAAATCCCCAACCGCTTTCAGCTGGTTCTGGCCGCCACCTACCGCGCCCGCATGCTCAGCCAGGGCCACGCCCCGAAAGTCGAATGCACGAACAAGCCTGGCGTGACCGCGCTGCGCGAAATCGCCGAAGGCAAAATTGGTCTGGAAATGCTCAAAAAAGTCCCGAACTGATTTTTTAGTTTTCCGGCAAAAAAGCACCTTGATCAGGTGCTTTTTTCATTTCAGCAGCCGAAGAGCCCATTTTTCGCGCAGCTTTCTTCATGCCGGATACATTTAAGGTATGAACGCAATGCCCTCGTCCGTCGTTCCACGAAAACCGACACCCGCCGCCGCCAACGCCGCCGCCGCCAGCTTTGCCGCGCTGATGGCCAATCTGGACTACCTCAGCCCGGCCGACATCGAGCATGTCCGCCAGGCCTACCGCTTTGCCGATGAAGCCCATCTGGGCCAGCTTCGGCACAGCGGTGAGCCCTACATCACCCACCCGATTGCCGTGGCGCAGCAGTGCGCCGAATGGAAGCTCGACGCGCAGGCGCTGATGGCCGCGCTGCTGCACGACGCCATGGAAGACTGCGAAGTCACCAAGTCGGACCTGATTGCGCGCTTTGGCGCACCAGTGGCCGAGCTGGTCGATGGCCTGACCAAGCTGGAAAAGCTCGAATTCAACACCCGCGAAGAGAATCAAGCCGAGTCGTTTCGCAAAATGCTGCTGGCAATGGCGCGTGACGTGCGCGTCATTCTCATCAAGCTGGCCGACCGCACGCACAACATGCGCACGCTGGGCGACACACCGCGCAGCAAGTGGCAGCGCATCTCGCGTGAAACGCTGGACATTTACGCGCCGATTGCGCACCGTCTGGGGCTGAACTCCACTTACCGCGAGCTGCAGGATCTGTCGTTTCAGCACCTGTTCCCGTGGCGCTACAACACGCTGAACAAGGCGCTCAAGCGCGCACGCGGACGTCGGCGCGACGTGATCAAGCGGGTGCAGGCCGAAGTCGAGGCCGCTTTTGCCAGCGCCAAAATTCCGGTGCAGATTTACGGGCGCGAAAAATCCCTGTACTCGATTTACCGCAAGATGGACGACAAGCACCTGTCGTTTGCCCAGGTGACCGATCTGTATGGCTTTCGGGTCATCGTGGATGGCCTGACAACCTGCTACACAGCGATGGGTGTTCTGCACCAGCTTTACAAACCGCTGCCGGGCAAGTTCAAGGACTACATTGCCATCCCCAAGGTCAACGGCTACCAGTCACTGCACACCACGCTGGTCGGGCCGTTTGGCACGAATATCGAATTTCAGATGCGCACCGATGCCATGCATGTGGTGGCCGAAGCGGGCGTGGCGGCGCACTGGCTGTACAAGGCATCGGACCCGGACAGCGATGTGTCGCAGCGCCTGGGCACCAAATGGCTGCAGTCGCTGCTGGATATTCAACAGGAAACCCGCGACGCCGCCGAGTTCTGGGATCACGTCAAGATCGACCTGTTTCCCGAAGCGGTTTACGTTTTCACGCCCAAGAGCCAGATCATGGCCATGTCACGCGGCGCCACGATTGTCGATTTTGCCTACGCCATCCACAGCGACGTGGGTTACCACGCGGTGGCCGCCAAGGTCAACGGCGAGCAGGTGCCACTGCGCACCGAGCTGCACAACGGCGATGTGATTGAAATCGTCACCGACAAAAGCTCGCGCCCCAATCCGGGCTGGCTGGGGTTTGTGCGCACCGGCAAGGCGCGCTCCAAAATCCGCCATCACCTGCGCACGATGGAGCTGACCGAGTCGCAGGATCTGGGCGAAAAAATGCTCACGCAAGCCCTGCGCGCCGAAGGCATTGACCGCGAATACCTGTCTGAAGACGATGAGGCGCATCACGCCACCTGGGAAAAAATCCTGCGCTTCAGCGGCAACCGCTCACGCGACGAGCTACTCACCGACATCGGCCTGGGCAAGCGCATTGCCAGCATGGTGGCCAAACGCATCGTCTCCATCCTGGCCGAAAACGGCGAAAAGCCCAATGCCGTACTGATGAGCCGGGAGCGCTACGTGGCCCATGAGTCGGTGTCGCAGAGCGGGCTGGTGCTCGACGGCAGCGAAGGCGCGACGGTACAGTTTGCGCGCTGCTGTTGCCCGATTCCGGGTGACCCCATCGTCGGTTATCTCGGCCGGGGCGAAGGGCTGTTTGTGCATACCGATGACTGCCCAATCGCCAAGCGCCTGCAGCAGCGCGACAGCGAGCGCTTTATTGCCGTCGATTGGTCGGATGAGCCGTCCCGCACTTTCGAGACAAATCTGCTGGTGACGGTGTCCAACGGCAAAGGCGTGCTGGCGCGGGTCGCCTCGGCGCTGGCCAGCGCGGAAGTCGATATCACGCATGTGGACATGGGCCACGAGCCAGTCGTAGGCGCGACCGACCTGCGGTTTAGCGTGGCGGTGCGCGACCGCGTGCATCTGGCGGCGGCACTGCGCAATGTCAAACGCACACCGTCCGTGCTGCGGGTGCAGCGGGCCAAGACCAGCAGCTGAGGCGCATGCGTCCGGGTTTGGGTTTCGGTTTGGGTTGGGGCTGCGGTACAGCAGATCAGCCGGGGTGACGCGGAAATTTTCGGCGATTGATTTCGGCAGTTGATTTTTGGCGGTTCAGGGTGCCGGGTAGTTCACCGCCAGCACTTCCAGCAACTGCGGCCCTTGGGGCGTGAGGAGCGTCACCTCGTCACCCACGCGCGACTTGAGCAACGCCCTGGCCACCGGCGACACCCAGCTGACCTGCCCCAGCGCGCTGTTGGCCTCGTCGATGCCCAAAATGGTGACAGTTGTTTCCACCCCGTCTTCATTCACGTAAGTGACGGTGGCGCCAAAAAACACCTGATCACGGCCATGATGCAGGCAAGGCGGGCTGATTTCCGCGATTTCCAGCCTTTTGGTCAGGAACCGGATGCGCCTGTCGATCTCGCGCAGGCGCTTTTTGCCGTAGAGATAATCGCCATTTTCTGAGCG
>CAIYKK010000189.1 GCA_903926695.1 uncultured Burkholderiales bacterium | reverse complement strand
TGGTGCGGACGGCGAGACTCGAACTCGCACAGCTTTCGCCACTACCCCCTCAAGATAGCGTGTCTACCAATTTCACCACGTCCGCGATGCTTGCCAGCCTGAATCGCATGAGGAAACTTTACAGTTTTTTGCTTCCCAGACAGGTCACGAGTGTACCCTGAAATGTTGCCGGTTTTTGCTGTGGGCGACAGCTTTATCACCTTATTTCGTGGGGATTTGCGCAGCGCCGGAAGCCGCTGGGGTTGGCTCCACAGGAACCGTCAGGTTACTAGCAGCAGGAATGGCGCTGCCAGGAATCTGTCCAGCCCCGGAAGCAGCAGGAGCGGGTGCCGTCACAGCCACGCCTTCCAGAACGCTAGAACTGGTACGTGGGCCAGGATTGCCAAAGGAAGCCAGCAGCAAAGTGCAGGAAAAAAACACCGCAGCCAAGATGCCAGTAGTGCGCGACAAAAAATTGGCGCTACCGCTCGCACCAAACAGACTGCCAGAGCCACCACTGCCAAAAGCGGCACCCATGTCAGCACCTTTACCATGCTGGACCAGAATCAGGCCAATCATGCCCAGCGCCGCCAGCATCTGCACGGCCAGCACAATGGTCGAGACAACATTATTCATAATCACTCCAATTTAATAGCGTTTGCTCAACAGTCAGACAGAAGCTGCTGCAATAATTTTCAGAAAATCTGCCGCCTTGAGCGCAGCGCCGCCAATCAGGCCGCCGTCAATGTCGCTCTGGGCCAGCAGCGAAGCCGCATTAGCCGCATTCATGCTGCCGCCGTACAGCAGCTTGATGCGTGCCGACTGATCCGTCGCCGCCTTGAGCTGGGCGCGCAGCACAGCATGCACGGCTTGAGCCTCTTCGGGCGAGGCGGTCTTGCCGGTGCCGATGGCCCAGACAGGCTCATACGCCACGACGATCTCGCTGATGCAGTGGCCGTTGGCATGAATCACGGCGGCGAGCTGGCGCTTGACTACCTCCTCAGTGCGACCCGCTTCGCGCTCGGCCAGTGTCTCGCCCACGCAGACGATAGGCGTGATGCCCGCTGCCAGCGCAGCCTTGGCCTTGTCGGCGACCAGCGCATCGGTTTCTCCGTGGTACTGGCGGCGCTCGGAATGGCCCACGATCACATAGCGGCAACCCAACTCTTTGAGCATCGCCGCGCTGATCTCGCCGGTATAAGCGCCGGAAGCCTGGGTGGAAACATCCTGCCCGCCCACTTCCAGGACCGCCAAGGCAGACTGGGCGGATTTCAGAGCATGCACTTGCGCCAGGTAAGGCGCAGGCGTACACACCACGACATCGCAAGCGGCGGGGCTGGCTTGCAATCCTTGCGCCAGTTCAGTCAGCAGCGCCTCATTGGCAGCCAGGCTGCCATTCAATTTCCAGTTTCCTGCAATCAGCTTTTTCATAGTATTTTTTTGGTTGCTCACCAGTTACCAGGTTAAAACAATTTTTCCGACATGCTGGTTGGACTCCATCAGCGCGTGGGCTTTGGCCGCGTCAGCGGCGGCAAACGTGCTGTAAATCACCGGCTTGATGCTGCCGTTGGCAATCAAGGGCCAGACCTTATCCTTCAGTGCCGCCGCAATCGCCGTTTTAAAAGCCAGCGAGCGGGGCCGCAGCGTCGAGCCGGTGATGCTCAAGCGCTTACGCAGCACCAGACCGGCATTGAACTCAGCCTTGATGCCGCCCTGCAGCGCAATGATGACCAGGCGGCCATCTTCGGCCAGGCATTCGACTTCACGGGCCACGTAGCTGCCCGCCACCATGTCCAAAATGACATCAACGCCCTGCCCGTTCGTCAGCCTTTTGGCCTCCAGAGCAAAGTCGCTGGTTTTGTAATTAATCGCGTGATCGGCACCCAGTGCCACGCAGGCGACGCATTTTTCGTCGCTGCCCGCCGTTACCAGCACCGTCGCACCCATCGCCTTGGCGATCTGGATAGCCGTCACGCCAATGCCGCTGGAGCCACCCTGAATCAAGAGGGTTTCGCCTTGCTGCAGGGCAGCCCGCTCAAAAACATTGCTCCAGACCGTGAAAAACGTTTCCGGCAGCGAAGCCGCCTCGACATCACTCAGGCCCGGCGGCACTGGCAGGCATTGCCCGACAGGCGCCACGCAAAATTCGGCATAGCCGCCGCCCGCCACCAGCGCGCAAACGCGCTCGCCGATTTTGAAACCAGCCGCCGCCATCGCCCCGGCATCGCCGGAGACAATCTCGCCCGCCACTTCCAGCCCCGGAATGTCCGAGGCGCCGGGCGGCACCGGGTAATTGCCGGTGCGCTGCAGCACATCGGGACGGTTCACGCCGGAGGCCGCAACGCGAATGAGCACCTCGCCGCTGCCCGCCACGGGCGCAGGCCGCTGGGCCAAACGCAGCACGTCAGGCCCGCCAAAAGAGGTGATTTCAATGACTCTCATGATTTTTCAGTCATTTGCACCACCGGCAGAAGACTATCAGCCCTGATTCTGGGCCGGACGGTCCAGCAGCGCCTTCATCGACAGCTTGATGCGGCCTTTTTCGTCCGTTTCCATCACCTTGACTTTGACGACCTGGCCTTCTTTCAGGTAGTCGGTCACGCGCTCGACGCGCTCGTGGGCGATCTGGCTGATGTGCAGCAGGCCGTCCTTGCCGGGCAGCAGGTTCACCAGTGCGCCGAAGTCCAGAATCTTGGTGATCGCGCCTTCATAGACCTTGCCGATTTCGACTTCGGCGGTGATCTCGGCGATGCGACGCTTGGCTTCGTCAGCCTTGGCGCTGTCGTTCGAGGCGATGGTGATGGTGCCATCTTCCTCGATGTTGATCTGGGTGCCGGTCTCTTCGGTCAGCGCACGGATCACGGAGCCGCCCTTGCCGATCACGTCGCGGATCTTCTCAGGGTTGATTTTCATGACATACAGGCGCGGCGCGAAGTCGGACACTTCGGTCTTGGCTTGGCCCATTGCTTCTTGCATCTTGCCCAGAATGTGCATGCGTGCTTCCTTGGCCTGAGCCAGCGCAACCTGCATGATTTCTTTGGTGATGCCCTGGATTTTGATGTCCATCTGCAGCGCGGTGATGCCGAACGTCGTGCCGGCCACCTTGAAGTCCATGTCGCCCAGGTGATCTTCGTCGCCCAGGATGTCGGTCAGCACGGCAAAGCGGTTGTCTTCCTTGATCAGGCCCATGGCGATACCGGCGACGTGCGCCTTCATCGGCACGCCAGCATCCATCAGCGACAGGCAGCCGCCGCACACCGACGCCATCGACGACGAGCCGTTGGACTCGGTGATCTCGCTGACCACGCGCATCGTGTAAGGAAAGTCTTCCTTGTTCGGCAGCACGGCGAGCAGCGCGCGCTTGGCCAGGCGGCCGTGGCCGATTTCGCGGCGTTTTGGCGAACCCACGCGACCGGTTTCGCCGGTGGCGAACGGAGGCATGTTGTAGTGCAGCATGAAGCGGTCTTCGTAGTCGCCGCTCAGGGCGTCAATGCGCTGCGCGTCGCGTTCGGTGCCCAGCGTGGTCACGACCAGCGCCTGGGTTTCGCCACGGGTGAACAAGGCCGAACCGTGCGTGCGCGGCAGCACGCTGTTGCGGATTTCAATGGCGCGCACGGTCCGCGTGTCGCGACCGTCAATGCGTGGCTCGCCGGCCAGAATCTGGCTGCGAACAATTTTGGCTTCGATGTCGAACAGCATGCCTTCAACGGTCACGCCGTCAAACGCCACGCCTTCGGCTTTCAGCGCGGCCATCACGTCGGCATAAGCGACGCGGCAGGCTTGCGTGCGGGCCTGCTTGCTGCGGATCTGGTAAGCGGCCTGCAGCTTGGCGCTGGCGAGTTCGCCGACCTTGGCGATCAGCGGCTCGTCCTTGGCAGGCGCCTGCCAGGCCCAGACCGGCTTGCCGGCGTCGCGCACCAGTTCGTGAATCGCGTTGATGGCGATGTTGCCCTGCTCATGGCCAAACACCACGGCGCCGAGCATGATTTCTTCGGACAGCTGCTTGGCTTCGGACTCGACCATCAGCACGGCCGCTTCGGTGCCCGCCACGACCAGATCCATCGTGGAATCTTTCAGCTGGGTCTTGCCGGGGTTGAGCACATACTGGCCGTCGATGTAAGCCACGCGGGCCGCGCCGATGGGGCCGTTGAACGGGATGCCGGAAATCGACAGCGCAGCGCTCGAAGCGATCAACGCCGGGATGTCGCCTTCGACTTCAGGGTTGAGCGACAGCACGTGAATCACGACCTGCACTTCGTTGAAAAAACCTTCAGGAAACAGCGGGCGAATCGGGCGGTCGATCAGGCGCGAGGTCAGGGTTTCAAATTCGCTCGGGCGGCCTTCGCGTTTGAAGAAGCTGCCGGGAATGCGGCCAGCGGCGTAGGTCTTTTCCAGGTAATCGACGGTCAGCGGGAAGAAATCCTGGCCGGGCTTGGCATCGCTCTTGGCGACGACGGTGGCCAGCACGACGGTGCCGTCCATATCAACCAGCACGGCGCCGCCAGCCTGGCGGGCCATTTCGCCGGTTTCCATCGTGACCTTGTGCTGGCCCCACTGGAAGGATTTGGTGACTTTATTAAAAATGCTCATATTTTTCTCTACAGGTTTTCAGGTGCCCGTGGGCATCCGACAAAGCGCATAAGGCTGCGCCCAAAGCCCGGAGTAAAGGCTGGCTGAACACGATGCCATTCCAGAAAAAACCGGCATTGACTGGATTTTTATGGAATGACACAGCGCGTGCCCGCTAAACCCTGCTCCGCAGGTGAATACATTTTTGCAGTTTTAAAGTGCAAAACGCCTGAGCTAGAAAACTAACTCAGGCGCTTTTTAGGGGGTTTACCGATTACTTGCGCAGGCCAAGCTTGGCGATCAGTGCGACATAACGGGCAGCATCGCGGGACTTCAGGTAGTCCAGCAGCTTGCGGCGACGGCTAACCATGCGCAGCAGGCCACGGCGACCGTGGTGATCTTTGGCGTGGGTCTTGAAGTGGGGCATCAATTCATTGATGCGGCCGGTCAGCAGGCCGACCTGGACTTCTGGACTGCCGGTGTCGTTTTCGGAGCGGGCATTGCTCTGGACAATCTCGGCCTTGATGGATTTTGCAATCATCTTTTTCCTCTTGCAACGGTGTTGCACTTGCGAGAAAAGCAGTGTTCCCACAATTGGGATTTGACCGCTTTCGTCGTGTTCCCTGCGAATGAATGGGTGCCTTTTCAGGCGCCCGCCGCGTTGCGCAGAGCCGCTGATTATAGCCGTAGCCGGACGCGGTCAGATGCTGCTGAAAAACCTGCGCGCCCTTGCTGCGCCCACCTCGGCTTCCGGTCAAGGCCGCGTCATGGCGCAGCTGTGCGGCTGTTCGGCGCGCTGGGCGGAAATCGCCTTGATCACCCGAAAGCCGTAGCCCGAGCCTTCCACATCAAACTTCACGCCCGGCGCGCCCTGTTTGTCCATCACGGCCACGGCCAAAGGCTGCTGGAACTGGTGGTCAGCGGCGCGCATCGCGCCCTGAAAGCTGGACAGTTTCACCGTCGCCCGCTCCAGTTGCGCGGCCAGCGCCGATGCGTCGCTGCTGCCCACCTTGTCAAGGCTCTGGGCCAGCGCTTCAACCATCAGCTGCATGCGCAGATGCACATAATCATCCTGCGGCTGCGGAAAGCGCTGACGGAAAGACTGGTAAAAGGTCTGCGACGCCGCGCCCGGCGTGTTCGGGAACCAGTCGGCCACGGCAATCACCTTGCCCACGCCCGCGTCAGCCAGCGTCGCGGGCACGCCCAGCGCATTGCCGTAGAAGGTGTAGAACTTGCCTTCATAGCCAACTTCCTTGGCCGCCTTGATCAGCAGCGTCAAGTCGTTGCCCCAGTTGCCGGTGAGCACCGCCTGCGCGCCGCTGGCCTTGATCTTGACGGCGTAGGGAATGAAATCCTTGACGCGGCCCATCGCATGCAGCTCGTCGCCGACGATTTGCACGTCGGGGCGCTGGGCGGCGATCTGCTTGCGCGCCTCGCGCAGCACGGCCTGACCAAAGCTGTAGTCCTGGCCGATCAGATAAACCTTTTTCAGCGCCTTGTCATCCTTGAGCACGTCCATCAGCGCGGCCATGCGCATGTCGGCATGGGCGTCGAAACGGAAATGCCAATAGCTGCATTTCTCGTTCGTCAGGCTGGGATCGACCGCCGAATAATTCAGAAAAACCACCCGCTTGCCCGGCTCGCGCTGGTTGTGTTTGTTGATGGCGTCGATCAGCCCAGCTGCCACCGCCGAGGAGTTGCCCTGAGCAATGACCGTCACGCCGTCGTCGATGGCCGAGCGCAGCGCCGCCAGGGCTTCTTCGTTCTGGCCCTTGCTGTCGTAGCGCTGCACGGCCAGCGGATGCGCGCCGTCGGTGAGCTTGACGCCACCGCGTGCGTTCACCCGCTCAGTGGCCCAGACCAGGTTGCGAAACACCGCTTCGCCGGTGTTGGCAAACGGGCCGGACAGGCTTTCAATCAGCGCAATGCGCACGGGGGGCCGGGCGGCGGGCTGGGCCTGGGCGGTCAGCGCCGCGCCCAGACACAGCGCCAAGGCCATGCGCTTGAAGAGTTTTTGCATCAACATGGTCAATTTCTAAAAGGGGGGCGGCTTGAATCCATCAGCCACCGGCTGCAGACGGCAGGAAAGTTAGAGGGCTGCGGGCTGCAGGGTATCCAGCCCCCAGCGCGGCTTGACATCGAAGGTGTAGCCGCTTTGCAACGTCTCCAGCCCCGCTTGCAAGCGCATACCCGCAGCCATCGCGATCATCGCGCCGTTGTCGGTGCAAAACTCCAGCTCCGGGTAATGCACGCGGATGCCGCGCTGCTGGCAGACGGCGTTGAGCTGGCTGCGCAGCAGCGCGTTGGCGCCGACGCCGCCCGCCACCACCAGCCGCTTCAGGCCAGTTTGCAACAAGGCGGACAGCGTCTTTTTGATCAACACATCGACAATCGCGGCCTGCGTGGACGCAGCCAGATCAGCTTTTCGGTTTTCCAGCTCGGGGCCGAGCTTTTTGGCCTGCGTCAGCACCGCCGTTTTGAGGCCCGCAAAGGAAAAATCCAGATTGCCGCTGTGCAGCAAAGGCCGGGGCAGCTTGAAAGCCGCGCCGTCGCCCTGCTGGGCCAGTTTTGATAAATGCGGCCCACCGGGATACGGCAGGCCCATCAGTTTGGCCGACTTGTCGAACGCCTCGCCCGCCGCGTCGTCGATGGTTTCGCCGAGCAGCTCGTAGCTGCCGACGCGGTCCACGCGCATCAGCTGCGTATGCCCGCCCGACACCAGCAGCGCCACAAAAGCAAACTCCGGCGGATCGGCGCTCAAAAAGGGCGAGAGCAAATGGCCTTCCAAGTGATGCACGCCCATCACCGGTTTGCCCAGCGCCGCCGCCAGCGCGCAGGCCACGCCCGCACCGACCAGCAACGCGCCCGCCAGCCCCGGCCCACGGGTGTAAGCCACCACATCGACATCGGCCAACGTTCGCCCGGCTTGCGCCATGACTTCCCGCGTCAGCGGCAGCACGCGCCGGATGTGGTCGCGGCTGGCCAGTTCGGGCACCACCCCGCCATAAGCCTGGTGCATGGCGATTTGGCTGTAGAGCGCATGCGCGAGCAGGCGCGGCACGCCGGGCGCGGTCGTATCGACCAGCGCCACGCCGGTTTCATCACAACTCGATTCAATTCCTAGTACAAGCATGCGCCAAGTGTAAGGTTTGGCGGCCAGCGAGCTTGGCCGCCGAACTTGCCTTTCTCGGCTGAACGAAAGCGCGCCCGCTCAAGGCACTGGCTCGGCCACGATATGGCAAGGCGCGATTTGCTCAAAGCTGAGGTATTTTCCGGCCCGTCGCCCCAGCATCCTGAGCCGCTGGTTTTGCGCTGCTTCCAGCATGATTTGCTGCTCGGGCGTGGGCGCGGTGATTTTCCAGACGCGGCCCTCGTCGTCTGTCAACGCCCACCACAGGCCGGGTGGCGAGCCTTTCAACGTCAGCTGGCCAGCGATGCTGATGCAGGCGTTTTCCTTGTCCGCCAAAGGCGCGGCGCGGGTCTGGCCGCTGAAAAAAATCACGCTCGCCAGCAGACCAAGGGCCAGCGCCCAGCGCCTGAATCCGGCCCTGGCAGCGGTGGAAAATTTCGCGGTATTCATTGCACGATCACCATCAAGCTGGTGTTGGCGGGGACGACCACGTTGCCGCGCACATAAGCGGTTTTTCCCGCTGCAATGGTGTCGCGCACGAAGGTCTGGGACGTGGCCCGGTAGCCCGACGCGAGCGCTGCGGGCCGCGCCAAGGGCAGCAGGGACAGATCGCTGGCCTGCAACTGATAAACGCCCGCCTTGGTGGCCGGGTAGCCGTAGCCTTCGGGCGCACCGCTGGCGGGGAAGAGCCCAAACACGGTGGCGCCAAAACGCGCAAATTCATCGCTAAAACCGGCGCCGCCGTTGGCTTTGATTAGGCCATCAAGGCAGGCGTAGCTGCTCAACGCAGGCGTGTCCGCGCAAACACTGACCAGTTGCTGATAAATCGCCAGGCCATAGCGGCGGTTAAGAAACGCGCCAAACCCGCCGCCCAGCGCGTAATGCGCCGAGGCATCGGCCAGCGTCGGCCAGTTGATGTAGCTGACATTGCCGCCGCTGCCGACATAGGTCGCCAGGCGGTAGTCCAGAACCTTGTTGTAGCCGCCAAGCACGGCGGGCGCGACGATGTCTTCGGTCATCATGGCTGAGGTTTCCTCCAGCCAGCTGTCGTGAACGACGCTTCTGGCCACCGAGCGCTGGTAAAAATTGACCATGTGGGTCGATTCATGCAGCAGCGTCGAAGCGGAAAAAGCAAAATCGTTTTTGATCTGACCGGCGTTGATAAACACGGCCAGCGCCTCGTTGGAACTCGAATAAGCGGCTTTGTTTTTGGTGTCTTCACCATAAAAATAACCTGCCCATTGGCTGGTGGACGGCACGCTGAGCAGCACGATGTTGACATCCTGCAGCGCCGCCCCGTCCGTAATCAAATCGGCATAGCCAGCCGCCGCCGCGCCCCAGACATCGCCCAGCAGGCTGTTGAGCCGGGCCAAGCCGCCTGCGCTGCCGCAGTAAGCGCTTTGCAATTTAGCCAGCGCATTGGCCCAGGTAACCGCCGTGAACGTGCCCGAGGCCACGATGTTCGGATCCACCCACCACACCACGGTGCGGCCGCTGGGCAGCAGACATTCGGCCTGCGCCGATGCGCTGTAAGGCACGGGCGTGGCGAGAAAATTGTCGTTCCAGGTGCGCGATGTGCCAATGCGGGACACCCGTGACAGCGCGGACGCAGCCTGCGCGCTGGCCAGATCGGCCACAGGACGAGCGGCGGGCCGGATGCGAATCAGCCCGGTGGCGGTTTCCCGGTTGCGGGCCAGCATTTGGGCGTGGGCGTCATCCTCGGGATGCGCCG
>CAIYKK010000188.1 GCA_903926695.1 uncultured Burkholderiales bacterium | reverse complement strand
AGCCGGTGCAGGGCGCGGGCGGCGTCATCATTCCGCCGGACAGCTATTGGCCGGAGATCCAGCGCATTGTTGATAAATACGGCATTTTGCTGATCAGCGACGAGGTGATTTGCGCGTTTGGCCGCTTGGGCCATTGGTTTGCGTATGAAAAATTCGGCTACCGGCCCGATCTGGTGACCTTTGCCAAGGGCGTGACCAGCGGTTACGTGCCGCTGGGCGGCGTGATGGTCGGCGACCGCGTGGCCAAAGTGCTGATCGAGCAGGGCGGCGAGTTCAACCACGGCTACACCTACAGCGGCCATCCGGTGGCTTGCGCCGTGGCGCTGGCCAATCTCGATGTGATGGAAAAAGAAAACCTGCCGGGCCGCGTCAAAGACGATATTGGCCCGTATCTGGCGCAGCGTTTTGCCGAACTGGGCGCGCATCCGCTGGTGGGGCTGGCCGAAACCTGCGGTTTTGTGGCGGCGCTGACGCTGGTCAAAAACAAGGCCACCAAAGAGGCGTTCCGGGAAGAACTGGGCGTTGGCATGCTGTGCCGGGGTCACTGCTTCCGGCTGGGGCTGATCATGCGCGCCGTGGGCGACCGCATGATCATTGCGCCGCCGCTGGTCATGACACATGCGCAAATCGACGAAATGGTGGGGCTGATTCGCGCCTGCCTCGATGCCACGCTTGCGCAACTGCAGGCCGCCGGGGAATTTGTTTGAATAGAATGTTTGTTGCAAATTCGCAGCCCGTCAATGGCGCGGATATTGCTAAGTCTATTTTTACTTTCTCCCTTTCTCCTTGGAGTGTCTGCCCATGAAAAAACTTGTACTGGTTATGGCGGTTTCAGCAGCCTTGCTGGCCGCCTGCGGTAAAAAAGAGGAGCCCGTGGCGGTGGCCTCCGCGCCTGCGCCCGCTGCATCAGCTGCGGCGGCGCCGACCAACACCGAGGAGAAGGTGCTCAACATCTACAACTGGCCCGATTACATTCCCGAGGGGCTGATTGCCGCCTTTGAAAAAGAAACCGGCATCAAGGTCAACTACGACACCTTTGAAACCAACGAAGCCCTGCACGCCAAACTCGTGGCGGGCAACACCGGCTACGACATCGTGGTGCCCGGCACCGTGTTTGCCAAACCGCAAATTGAAGGCAAGTTGCTGCAGCCGCTGGACAAGTCAAAAATCCCGAATCTGGGCAATCTGGACCCGGCCATCATGCGCGTGCTGACCAAGGCCGATCCCGGCAATAAATACCTCGTGCCGTGGGCCTGGGGTTTCACCACCGTGGGCATCAACAAAACCAAAGTCGATCAAGCCCTGGGCGGCCTGCCCATGCCTGAAAACGCCTGGGATCTGGTACTCAACCCCAAATACACCGCCAAGCTCAAGGCCTGCGGCATTGCTTACCTCGACTCGCCTGCCGAGATCATGCCCGTTGCACTGCACTACATCGGCAAGGACGCTTATTCCAGCGTGCCCGCCGACTACAAGCTCGCCGCCGAGGCGCTGGGCAAGGTGCGCAAAGACATTCGCCTGTTCAGCGCCACCATGATTGACGATCTGGCGGGCGGCAAGGCCTGCGCGGTCATCGGCTGGTCGGGCGACATCAACATCGCCGCAGGCCGCGCTAAAGAAAACGGCTCCAAGGACGAAATCAAGGCGCTGCTGCCCAGCACCGGCGCTTTGCTGTTCTCGGACACGATGGCGCTGACCAAAGATGCCAAGCACCCGAACAACGCCCAGGCTTTCATCGACTTTTACCTGCGCCCCGAAAATGCCGCGCTGGTGACCAACACGATGAATTACCCCACGGCCAACAAGGCCGCGATTCCCAAGATCAAGTCTGACATTGCCAGCAACAACACGATCTTCGTGGAGTCGGATTATTTTGCCAAGATGATTCCGCCCAACAGCTTTACCAACGAAGCGCGTGAAGCGATGGCCAACGCCTACAACGCTTTCAAAAAAGGTAAATAATTTTTTTGTTGTAAGCCAGTCCGGGGCTGTTTGTACTTTGCGTATAAGCAGCCCTTTGAGTTTTTTGAAGCATGAATCAAGAAGGTCCATCCATGACAGACAAGGGCGCACAAGCGGGTTATCTGGTGACCGAAAAGCTCATCAAGCGCTTTGACGAGGCGGTGGCAGTCGATGAGGTGTCGCTGTCGGTGGCGCAGGGCGAAATTTTTGCGCTGCTGGGCAGTTCGGGCTGCGGCAAATCGACGCTGCTGCGCATGTTGGCCGGTTTTGAAACGCCCAGTGAAGGGCGCATTTTGCTCGGCGGCCAAGACGTGGCGACCATGCCCGCTTATCACCGCCCGATCAACATGATGTTTCAGTCTTACGCGCTGTTTCCGCATCTGGACATTTGGGAAAACGTTGCTTTTGGCCTCAAGCGTGAAGGTCTGCCCAAGGCTGAAATCGTCCAGCGCGTGGGCGAAATGCTCGATTTGGTACAGCTGACTGCTTACGCCAAACGCAAGCCGCACCAGCTTTCGGGCGGCCAGCAGCAGCGCGTGGCGCTGGCGCGCAGTCTGGCCAAGCGGCCCAAATTGCTGCTGCTCGACGAGCCGCTGGGCGCGCTGGACAAAAAACTGCGCGAGCAGACCCAGTTCGAGCTGGTCAACATCATCGAAAAAGTCGGCGTGACCTGTGTCATGGTCACGCACGATCAGGAAGAGGCCATGACGATGGCCAGCCGTATCGCCGTGATGAGCAAGGGCCGCGTGCTGCAAGTCGGCACGCCCGAAGAGGTGTACGAACACCCGGCGAATCGCTTTGTGGCCGACTTTATCGGCAACGTCAACTTGTTTGAAGGCTCGCTCAGCGTCGATGAGCCGGACCACTGCGCCGCCGTCACGGGTATCGGCGAAATCAAGGTCGGGCACGGCGTGAGCGGCGCGCTGGGCATGCCCGTGGCCATTGCCGTGCGGCCCGAAAAAATCGAAATCAGCAAAGAGCGCCCGGCTGTTGACTGCAACGTATTCACCGGCAAAGTCAAAGAAATCGCCTACTTCGGCTCGTACAACACCTACATCGTGATCGCCAGCGACGGCATGCGCGTCAAGATCACCGAGGCCAACACGTCGCGCCAGGATTTGAGCAGCATCACCTGGGAAGACAACGTGTTTTTCTGGTGGGGCGACCGCGCCGGCATCGTGCTGCGCGACTGACGCAACGACGCAAGCAACGACTGGAACGACATGGCTGCACTGACTTTTCCCGTGCCCGGCAAGCGCTTTGTGATCGGCGTGCCGTATCTCTGGCTGATTGTGTTTTTCTTTCTGCCGTTTTTGATCCTGCTCTACATCAGTTTTGTGGACATGGGCAACGACATCAATCCCTTCAAGCCGATCTGGGATTCGCAGACCGGCCTGCTCAAACTGAAGTACGAAAACTACAGCTCGATTTTTCGCACCAGCGAGGGCGGCGCGCTGTTTCAGACGCTGTACGTCGAGGCTTATCTGCGCTCGCTGTGGTATGCGCTGTGTACCGCCGTGCTGTGTTTACTGGTCGGTTATCCGTTCGCTTATTTTCTCGCCCGCTCTGCGCCTGCT
>CAIYKK010000187.1 GCA_903926695.1 uncultured Burkholderiales bacterium | reverse complement strand
CTTGACGATGTAAATCCGGTCCAGAAAAGCCTCGTTATTTTTATTGTTCCGAAAGGCTTTCCATTCGCTCTCGTTCGAGTGCGCCATCACGATGCCGTCAAACGGAATCGCGCCAAAACCTTCCGTGCCCTTGAAATTGCTTTCCTGCGTGGCGGTCAGCAGCGGGTGAAGCACCTTGATGGGTGCCTTGAACATCTCGACAAATTCGAGCAGCCCCTGATTGGCCAGGCACAGGCCGCCCGAATAGCTGTAGGCGTCCGGGTCGTCCTGCGCAAACAGTTCGAGCTTGCGAATGTCGATCTTGCCCACCAGCGTGGAAATATCCTGGTTGTTTTCGTCGCCCGGCTCGGTCTTGGCAATCGCGCACTGCTTCAAGATGGACGGGTAGCGCTTGACGACGCGGAACTTGCGGATGTCGCCGCCGTACTCTTCGAGGCGCTTGACGGCCCAGGGCGACATGATGCGCTGCAGGTAGCGCGGTGCGATGCCGTATTGCTTTTCCAGCAGCGGCGTGTCTTCGGAGTTGTTGAACAGGCCCAGCGGCGACTCGTTCACCGGCGAGTCTTTGAGCGCATAAAAAGGCACCTGCTCCATCAGGTGCTTGAGCCGCTCGGCCATCGAGGACTTGCCCCCGCCGACCGGGCCGAGCAGGTAAAGAATCTGCTTTTTCTCTTCCAGCCCCTGCGCCGCATGGCGAAAGTACGACACCACCTGTTCGATGGGTTCTTCCAGCCCGTAAAAATCGCGGAACGCCGGATAAAGCTTGATCACCTTGTTGCCGAAGATGCGCGACAGGCGCTGATCCTGGTGGGTGTCAAACACCTCCGGCTCGCCGATGGCCGCGAGCATGCGCTCGGCGGCGGTGGCGTAGGCAAGCGGGCTTTTTCTGCAAAGTTCGAGGTATTCCTCCAGGGATATTTCTTCTTCCCGCGTTTGCTCGTAACGCGTCAAAAAGTTACGGACGACATCCATAAAGTAGTCTCCTTAACGGGCTGCGTTTGATGACTGCACCACGCCAAGATGACGGTCAGCCCAACTTTACCGCCTTCCCTGACTTCAATGTACACCCATGCAGAACGTGCCGGTGAACGGGTATGTAAGCAGAAGGGTACAAACAGTTTTCAACTGAATTGCGCATTCTTGCGCAATAGTGAACAATTCTTCATGCTTACAGCCCACAAAATTGCGCTTAAGCCCAACAACATGCAGGCGACCTACTTCGTCCGTGCAGCGGGTACTGCGCGCTTTGCTTACAACTGGGCGCTGGCGCAGTGGCAGCGCCAGTACGAGGTGCACAAGACCGATGCGTCGCTGCCCAAGCCTTCGCAGATGGCGCTGCGTCGTCAACTCAACAGCATCAAGGGTGAGCAGTTCCCGTGGATGTTGGAAGTGACCAAGAACGCCCCGCAGATGGCCATCATTCAATTGGGGAAAGCGTTTGAAAACTTCTTTGCAGGGCGCGCCAAATACCCGAAGTTCCGAAAGAAAGGCGTGCATGAACGATTCAGCCTCTCTAACGACCAATTCAGCGTGGAATCTTCACGCATTCGCATTCCCCATCTGGGCTGGGTGCGCATGCGTGAGGCGTTGCGCTTTGCTGGAAAAATCATGTCAGCCACGGTGTCGCGTGTGGCTGATCAATGGTTTGTCAGCATCACCGTCGATACCCCGGACGATTTACCCCTTGCCAAAGCTGAAAACCAAGGCGCGGTGGGGGTAGATTTGGGTGTGTCGGCACTCGCAACGCTTTCAACGGGAGAGCCGCCCATCCCCGGCCCCAAGGCGCACAAAGCCTTGCTGTGTCGCTTGCAAAGGCTTTCACGCAGCCTGAGCCGTAAGGCCAAAGGCTCGAAAAACCGTCATAAAGCGAAGATGAAGCTGGCAAGACTACACGCCCGAATCAGCAACATCCGCAAGGACGCACTGCACCAGCTCACCACCGGCCTGACGCGGCGGTTTCACACCATCGGCATCGAGGACTTGAACGTCAAAGGCATGGTGAAAAACCGGCGCTTGTCGCGGGCGGTGTCGGATATGGGATTCTTCGAGTTCCGGCGACAGTTGAAATACAAAGCGGCCCAGCGCGGCGGGGCGGTGGTGGTGGCAGATCGGTGGTTTCCCAGCAGCAAAACCTGTTCGCATTGCGGACACAAGCTGGAAGTCTTGCCGCTCTCGGTGCGTCAATGGACTTGTCCAGCCTGCAACACGACCCATGACCGGGACGTGAATGCGGCGGTCAATTTGAGAAACATGGCCGTGAGTTCCACGGTGTCAGTCTGTGGAGAGGAAGGCTCTGGCCTTGTGCGCAAGCGCAAGACGAAACCAGCCTCTGTGAAGCAGAAAGTCAGCTTTGTTCCTGTTTCCACAGGAATGAGCAAGTCTGATTGAACGGTTTAAAGAACCATTGGTCACAAAGTTCACTTTTTCCATCAATACCCACCTTGCAAGTTGCGGGGGAAGTCGGTTTCAGGCGGGCTGCGCAGTGCCCTCGTGCGCCAGCCGCATCACCTCGTGCGGCGACAGGGTTTTGAGCTTGTGGTCGCTCCAGACTTGCCGCCAGCGGCGCGAACCGGCCAGGCCGTGGCGCAGACCCAGCATGTGGCGGGCAATGGCGCTGAACGCCGTGCCGTGTTCGACGGCTTCGCGCACCATGTAATCACACATCTGCACTTCAACCTGCTCGCGGGTGAGCGCGCCGCCCTCCGCGCCGAAAAAGTCCGCGTCCCACGACGCCAGCCACCACGGGTTGTGATACGCCTCGCGGCCAATCATCACGCCGTCGAGTTCGCGCAGCTGCCCAGCGACCTGCGCGTCAGTGGTGATGCCGCCGTTGACACAAATCGTCAGGTGCCGAAATTCGTGTTTCAGGCGATGCACCAGTTCATAGCGCAGCGGCGGCACTTCGCGGTTTTCTTTGGGACTCAAGCCTTTGAGCCAGGCGTTTCTGGCGTGGACGATGAAGGTGTTGCAACCGGCCTCGCTCACGGCACCGATAAAGTCGCGCACAAATTCGTAGCGCTCCTCCTTGTCGATGCCGATGCGGTGCTTGACGGTGATGGGCACGCTGGCCACATCAACCATCGCCTTGACGCAATCGGCCACGAGTTGCGGCTCGTTCATCAAACACGCACCGAATGCGCCGCGCTGCACGCGTTCACTCGGGCAGCCGCAGTTGAGGTTGATTTCCTGATAACCCCACTGCTCGCCGAGACGGGCACAGTGGGCCAGATCGGCCGGTTCGCTGCCGCCGAGCTGCAGGGCCAGCGGCTGCTCTTCGGCATTGAAACGCAGATGCCGCGCTACGTCGCCGTGAATCAGCGCGCCGGTGGTCACCATTTCGGTGTACAGCAGCGCGTGGCGCGACAGCAGGCGGTGGAAATAACGGCAATGGCGGTCGGTCCAGTCCATCATCGGCGCGACGCTCAAGCGCCAAGGATTGTGGGTAACGGGCATTGGGGCAGCAGGAGAAGGCGCAAGGGCGAAAGCGGCAGGAACTGAAAGGGGCATGGGGGCATTTTCCCAGAAAGCCGGGGCGCGCCCGGCGGGCGGCGCTGCCTTGTGCGGCGGGCGACGCCAGCCTCTTCCGCTGCGCTGGCAAGGCGGGTAATATCAGCCGTCGCGCACGCCTGCGCGCAATGGCTGACCCGTGGGGTCAAGACTCCCCCAAAAACCACAATCACCATGTCCTCTTACCGCTTTAAGGCCGCTGCTGGCCATTCCCTGTCTGTCACGCGCTGGGTGCGCCTGAGCCTGGCGGCGCCGCTGGCCTGGCTGCTGGGCTGCACGCCCGCCGTGCCCCTGCCGCCCTGGACGCCCGCGCTCTCCAGCCCCGCCACCAGCGCGGTGCCAACGGCGCCCGGTGTGCTCAGGACTTCGCCGGTCACACCGCAGCCCAATGTCGCCGCGCCCCAGACGCCAGCGCCCTACAGCGCCGCCGTGGCCGCCCGCTTCCCCGCGCCTGCGATGGTTTACGGCACGCCCGGCCTGCAAGCGGGGCGCACCAGCTTCACCACGCAGGCGGAAATGCAGCGCTGGCTGCACGATCAGGCCGACGCGCTGACGTATTCAGCAGGCATCAAAGCGTCCGTGCTGACCATAGGCCAATCGCAAAAAGGCCAGACGATTGAAGCGCTGGTGCTGACCCGTGGCGCTGGCACGGATGCAGCCGCGCTGCGCGCCAGTGGCCGCCCCACGGTGCTGCTGATCGCCCAGCAACACGGCAACGAACCCGCTGGCAGCGAAGCGCTGCTGATCATCGCCCGCGAACTGGCTCAAGGCCTGCTGCAGCCGCTGCTCGAACAGATCAATGTCGTGATCGTGCCGCGCGCCAACCCCGACGGCGCCGCCAGCGGCCAGAGCGCCACCGCCAGCGGACGCGACTTGAGCCGCGACCACCTGCTGCTCGCCACCCCCGAAGCCAAGGCACTGGCCAGACTCACCCGCGACTTTCAGCCCACCACCGTGCTCGATGCCCACGAATACGCCGTCCCCGGCAACTATCTGCAAAAGTTCGGCACGGTACAAAAGCACGATGCCCTGTTCCACTACGCCACCACCGCCAATCTGTCCGAGTTCCTCACCAAAGCCGCCACCGAGTGGTATCGCCGTCCGCTGGTGGCCGCCCTCAAGGCCCAGGGTTTGAGCAGCGAATGGTCCTACGCCACCTCGGCCGACATGGCGGACAAAAAACTCTCGATGGACAGCATCGAGCCCGACATCAGCCCCAACACCGACGGCCTGAAAAACATCGTCAGCCTGCGCATCGACAGCCGGGGTGCCGGTCTGGGACGACTCGACATCCAGCGGCGCGTGCATACCCAGGTCACCGCCATCACCAGTGTGCTCGGCAGCACCGCCCAGCGCGCCAAGGAACTGAGCCAGCTGCGCCCCTACATCGACAAAGAAATCAGCGCCCAGGCCTGCAATGGCGACGCTGTTGTCGAATCTGCCCGCACGTCCGCCCAGTACGACCTGACCATGCTCGACCCGGTCAGCGGCGCCGACAGAATCATCACGATGGACTGGGACTCGACGCTGGCGCTGATTCCGGTCAAAAAACGCCCGCGCCCCTGCGGCTACTGGCTGTCGGCGTCGTTCAAGGCTGTGGCGGAACGGCTGCGGCTGCAGGGCGTGCAGGTGCAGCGCGTGCTGGCGCAAAGCGCCCTGAACGGCGAGCTGTACCGCGAAGCCGCCCGCCCCGTCAAAACGCTGGTGGCAGGCACCCGCGCCACGGCGCCCGCCGCCGCTGGCGTCACGCTGGTGCGCGGCGTGATTGATGCGCCAGCGGGGAGTTATTACATTCCGCTGAACCAGCCGCTGGCCAATCTGGCCATTGCCGCGCTGGAGCCAGACGCGCCCGGCAGCCATTTTTCAAACCAGCTGATCACGGGTTTGAGCAGCATCGGGCGCGTCATGTCGCCGCCAACGCTTCAATCTGAAGAGCTGCCTTGAACCGGCGCCAGAGCGGGCATTGATCAAACGCCTGGCGGCATTCGCTGTCGGGCGCTATTTTTTGTGCGGCTGCGCCTACAGACAGGCCGTGGCTTTTGTGCATCAATGAAGACTCCACGCAAGACAAAGGAGCCATCTTGAAACCATTTGCGCTTGATCCAAAAATGCTGACCCTGCAAGGGGTTTTTTACCCGACCGGCTACGCCGTGCTGCTGTTTCCCGACGAAGACAGCGCCCAGCAGGCCGGGCGGGAACTGCAGACGGCAGGCTTTGGCGAAAAAGACCTCATGCAGCTGACGCCGGAAATTATCCTGGCCGAAATTGGCCAGCTCAGCGACCCTTCGGGGCAAATCATGCCCGCCGTGGGCACCGAGGGCGAAACGGTGAACAAGTATGTCGCACTGGCCCGCGACGGCCACCACGGCGTGATGGTCAAAGCCCCATCCGATGCAGACACCGAACGCATCATGGCCGCGCTCAAGGAGCTGCCGCTGTCCTACGGCCAGAAATACCACCTGCTGGCCATCGAAGATCTGGAGTAGCGGGCCTAAAAATCGCCGCTGCTGTGCGCCAGGCTTTCAAACTTGGTGATGCGGTTGATAAACGCCAGCTTGACCGTGCCCGTCGGGCCGTTACGCTGCTTGCTGATGATGATCTCGGCCACGCCCGGCTCCTTGCACGCTTCTTTGGTGTAGTACTCGTCGCGGTAGATGAACATGATGATGTCCGCATCCTGCTCAATCGCGCCGGATTCGCGCAAATCGCTCATCATCGGGCGCTTGTCGGTGCGCGACTCCACGCCCCGGCTGAGCTGCGACAGCGCAAGCACCGGGCACTTCAACTCCTTGGCCAGCATCTTCAGGCCGCGTGAAATTTCGCCGACGGCGGTGGCGCGATTTTCATCGTTCATGCTGGTCGAAACACCCATCAACTGCAGGTAATCCACCACGATCAGGCCAAGCTGGCCGCACTGGCGCGCCAACCGCCGCGCATTGGCGCGCAGTTCGCTGACCGTCAGACCAGCCGATTCGTCGATGTGCAGCGAGATGGTGCGCAGCTTTTCGATGGCTTCGGTCAGGCGCGGCCACTCTTCATCGGTCAGCGCGCCGGTGCGCAGATGGGTCTGGTCGATCCGGCCAATCGAGCCGACGATACGCACCGCCAGTTGCGAAGCGCCCATTTCCATCGAAAACACCGCCACCGGCAGGGCTTCGTGCAGCGCGACGTGTTCAGCGATATTGATGGCGAGCGCCGTTTTACCCATGGACGGTCTTGCCGCCAAAATCACCAAATCGCCCGCCTGAAAGCCCGAAGTCATGCGGTCCAGATCGTAAAAACCGCTGGCCACACCCGTGACCTCGTTGGGGTTTTCGGCCATTTCGGTGACGCGGTCGAGCAAATCGACCACCAGCGTGTCCATGCTCTGGAAACCCT
>CAIYKK010000186.1 GCA_903926695.1 uncultured Burkholderiales bacterium | reverse complement strand
TCGGCTTCGCTGGCCTTGATGGCGGTGTTTATCCAACCGGCTTCCTGCGCGTTAGCTGGATCGCTCAAGATCAGCCCGTAACCGGCGGCCAGCGCCTGCTTGCTAGCACTGACGTAGGCCGAGTCGTTACCCCATTCGCGCATCAGAGTTGCTACTGCGTCCTTGTAGCCCGCACGGGTGGACGCCCCTTTGGCCTGATTGATCAGGGCAATCAATTCTGGGCTTTGGGTGGCCGCTTCCTGCAGGTCGCGCACCCAGCCTGCGCCCGCGATACTGGGCAGCGCCTTGGCGGCTTCGCTGACAGTGATGGGCGTGAACTCGCGCACAAAGCTGTTTTGCGCCAGGATGAAGCTGCCAGCCTGGCCGACGCTGCCATCGGCGCGGGTGTAAGTGCCGCTTTGCGCGAGGATGGCATCGCCATAGCTGGCGCTGGCGTTGCTGCTGGCCAGCGCAATGCTTTTGACACCGCTGGCCGCGAGGGTCTGCAGCTCGCCCGCCTGGCTGATGCCGTCCTGGTTCAGGTCGCGCCAGACGCGCAGGCTGGTGTACTTGGCGTCATTGGCATTGAATTTGCCATCCGCGTTGGCGTCAAGCTGCGCCAGCGCGGCAAAGCCGTTGGCCGCTTTCTGGCCATTGGCCAGGAGCGTTTCATCGCCGAAGAGTTCGGCACCTGTGTCGATCAGGCCGTTGCCGTTGAGGTCGCGCACCAGCATGCCGTCGTCTGCGCCAGCCCAGGCGGTGCCGGTCTTTATGGTGTCGCCGTTGGCATCGAACAGGATGCCTTGACTGAGCTGGGTGATTTCCAGACCGTCGCCGTCGAGGTCCAGGATCAGGGGATCGACGTAGTGGATAGTTTTGACCAAGGGGTCTATGCCGAGGATAGTGGAAACGGCAGAGATTGAGCTGGAAAGGGATTTGCTGAGATTTAATAAAAAGCCGAGAGCGATTTTATCAACTTCTGGCACAACGAAATTTAAATACTCATTAAGTACATCAGTAGAACGGGTTATTTGATCCCATCCAGCTAATCCTGGTGCATTATCCATCCACTGTTGAGCTTTTTTTATATCCTCTGGATCGGATGATGTTTCCAATTTCCACCAAGTATAAAATAATAAGCTAGCACTACCAAGAAGGGCATCCAATCCCGTGCCACCCGTATCACGCAAGCAATCCCACAGTTTCTCAACAGCCGCGTCTCCCTGGTTTTGTCTGATCAGGTCTATTGGGGTCTTGAGCGTCCAGTTGTCGAGGGTCAGGTTATTGGCCACAAATGCATCTTTGTGAAATTGCTCAGTCTCCTTGTAGTTAACGTCTCTGGTAACGATATTGCCGGACTCCTCTGCAATTCCTTTCAAAGTTTCAAGATAGCCGGTAGCCATATCCACGCGAATCTTGTCAGTTTGCACCTGTGTCAGGTTGCGGCAGGCGTCCCCGCCCATGCCCATGAGCGCGGTGCCTTGCATGAAGTTCAGCGCAGATGCCCCGGTGATAGAGTCGCCACGGGCCACGCCCGCAGCCCACCCAGCGTAGTTGTAGCCTTGGGCATTCAGGGTGTCGTAAACCTGCCGGGCTTGCTCAACCCCGCCGTTTTGAATTTGGGTGATGTATTGGCTAATTTGTTGGGTGGTCAGTGCTTGTGGCATATAAATATCCTTTTGCAAAAATTGAAAAACCGCTGTCTAAATATGGATTCAAGGTTTGGTGGTAACAGGTTCTATTTGTGCTGCTTTGAACCCGAGAATCTGCTGGGTCACCGCCTGCTGAATCTCTTGCCATTGCGGCAGTAAACTTCGGCGGTAGCTCACATAAACTTTTGCATGCATATATGGCTCCAGACTGAGATCATGGGTACATGGTGGGGCGGGAACATTTCGGTTGCTGCACTTGATGTACGCATCGACCCGATTCGTTTTATCGCGATGCACAAAGATGTCTTTGGCATTATCATGTTCCCGGTACGGCTTATTCGTTTTTTGGTCCATTCCAGCGGCTGCATAGACTATCAAACCATGCGACTGGTCGGGCAGTTTCTCATACTGTTCGTATTTGAGAATGTGCCCAATATTTCCAATATTGGCCGTCACCCGATCAAGAAATCCGTCTCCTGGATAGTGGCTTCCGGTATTGATGCCAACGCTGATCCAGGGTGTTGTGGAAGATGAATAACTGCTGCTGTCTTTAATAAGCTCCGGGCTAGACCGGCCCGCCATGTCGGGAAAGCGTACGTCGTAACCAAAGCTGCGCAATCTGGATTGGTGGGTTCTCTCGGGCGAGGAGCCTTGGCGCTTTTCGCCCCAGCCGGGGTCGTTTTCATATTCCACAAAGTTGGCAAAGTAGCTGGGAATGGTGACCGGCACACCGCCTAGGTCGCCCACCACGTCGTGCGGCGAATACTTGGCGGCGGCCATGGCAGGCGGCTCGAAGGGATTAAATGCAGCGGTACTGACAGAGCGCAGCCACATGGCCAGCAGAACCGTACTCATCACTGCAAGGCTGCCGATCAGCGGCCACAGCACGAACCCGGAAAATCTGGATTGAGGCAACTGATTAACGGGTTCGGGTGACAGATTTGAGTGCGGTTTTTTATCGTGTTCAGTCAGCCATCGGCCATGTTCGGTTGGTGAATTTGGTCTAGAAAAAAGGGGCATAGTATTTCTTCATGAGTGTTTATGCGGCATGAGTCTACGAAGATGGGTAGTGGTTTTATTGGACTGCAACTACTTACTCCGAGAGAAAGAGATTTAAAAAATAATACATATCTATTGGGGATATGAATGAGTGCAGGTTATAAATGTATTTATTAGATGTAAGTTAATATTAAATCAATACCAAAAGATTAACATAATCATCTTTCCCGCAAACTCTCACTACCTGCCCTCTGCACCGGGCTCATCAAATACTCAATAATCCGCCTGCGCCCTGTCTTGATCTCTGCGGTGATATTCATGCCCGGACTCAGGCTGACCCGCTTGCCGTCGATGAGCATGTCCCTGGTGGCCAGCGTCAGGGTAGCCGGGTAGTAGCTACCCTTCTTCTCGTCGGTCACCGCGTCGGCGGTCACCACATCGACGCGGGCGGGCACTGTGCCGTATTTGGTATAGGGAAAGGTCTCGAACTTGACCTCGGCCGTTTGCCCGGCGTTGACAAAGCCGATGTCCAGGTTGGCAATGCTCACCTCGGCTGTCACGCTGGCGCTGCCCGGCACCACGATCATCAAGGGCTGGGCGCTGGTGACCACGCCGCCAACGGAGTGGACTGCCAGCTGCTGGATCACGCCGTCCACCGGCGCGGTCAGCTGCGTCAGGCGCTGGCGCTGCTCGGCCTTGCGCTCGTCCGCGCGGAACTGCTGGTGCTTGGTGGCCGCCTGGGCCTGGCGGTCGCTCAGGCTGCGCCGGGTCTCGGCCTGGAACGCGGCCTTGGCCTGCGCGGTTTCCTTCTGGGCCGAGAGGCTTTCCGCCAGATGGGCGCGCTGCGTGGCCAGGTCGCGCTCCAGCTCAACGCGCTCGCGGGTTTTATCCTGCGTGGCGTGGCCGGAAATAAAGCCTTCGCCGACGAGCTTTTTGAAGTCGTCCTCGCGGGTTCTGGCCATCGGAACGGTGGCCTCCAGCTTGGCGATGCTGGCCTGCACGGTGGCGGTCTCGGCCTGGCGCCGGGCTGCTTCGGCGTCCAGCTTGGCGAGTTTGGCGCTGATGTCCTGCCACTCGGCCATCAGTTGGGCTTCGGTGGCGGCCTGGTCAAGACCGGCCTCCCTGTCGGCGTTTTTGGCTGAATCGGCCCGCAGCTCGCGCAGCACCTGCTCCAGCGGCTTTTGGTTTGACAGCAGCTGCAGCAGCGCGCCGGTGCGCCGCTCTTCGCTGACAGCGGCCTTAAGCTGCTCCTGCACGCTGGCCTTGTCCGCCGTGGCCACGGTGGCGTCGAGCTCGACCAGCACCTGGCCGGCCTTGACCAGGTCGCCGTCCTTGACCAGCACCCTTTTCACCACGCTGGCTTCGAGCGGCTGGATCACCTTGGTACGGTCGCTGACGATGATGCGCCCCGGCGCCACCGCCACGATGTCCACCTGGCCGATGATGGACCAGCCCAGCGCGAGCACAAAAAGCAGCATCAACCCCCAAGCCAGACGGCGCGGGGCCGGGTGCATGGGGGTTTCCTGCAAGCTCAGCGCGGCGGGCAAGAAAGCCGTTTCGTCCGCCAAGCGGCTCGGGCCTGCCAGCTCGGCGCGGTGCGCCCAGGCGGCAGACAGGACGGCGCGGTAGCGGCCCAGCAGTTCGAGGGCCGGGTGGCGGGGTTGCTGCATGGTTGCCGCTTCTGGGGCGGGCGCAGGGCCGCTGGGGGCGGCGCTGCTGGCCGAAGTGTCTATGCTCATACCGCACCCTCCTGCGCGGCTGACTCCGTGGGCTTGCCGCCGTCCTGCATCTGCCACAGGTGGGCGTACAGGCCTTGCGGCTGCTTGACCAGCGTTTCGTGCGTCCCGGCCTCGACGATGCGGCCCTTGTCCATCACGATGATGCGGTGGGCGTGGCGCACGGCGGACAGCCGGTGCGCAATGATGAGCACGGTGCGGCCCCGGCAGATGGGCGCCATGTTGCGCTGGATGATGGCTTCGCTCTCGTAGTCCAGCGCGCTGGTGGCCTCGTCCAGAATCAATATGCGCGGGTTGGTGAACAGGGCACGGGCGATGGCCACGCGCTGGCGCTGACCGCCGGAGAGGCTTGACCCCTGCTCGCCCACCATTGTGTCGTAGCCCTCGGGCAGCTCGCTGATGAAGTCATGGGCACCAGCCAGTTGTGCGACTTGGATGACGGCCTCGATGGGCGCGGCTGGGTCGGTGATCGCAATGTTCTCGCGCACGCTGCGGTTAAACAGCAGGTTGTCTTGCAGCACTACGCCCACCTGGCGCCGGAGCTGGGCCGCGTCGATCAGGCTGATGTCGATGCCATCGACCAGCAGCCGCCCGCCTTCCGGGCTGTACAGGCGCTGCACCAGTTTTGTCAGCGTGCTTTTACCCGAGCCTGAGCGCCCGACGATGCCGATGACCTCGCCCGCCCGGATGTCCAGGCTCAGGCTATTGAGCACAGGCGCGCTTTCCGGGCGATAGCGGAAGGTGAGCTGGTCTAGCGTGATGCGCCCTTTGAGCGCGGGCAGCTGGGCGGCGCTGGCGGGCGCCACTTCGGTGCGGGTGTTGAGGATGTCGCCAAGGCGGGCGACTGAAATGCCGGTTTGCTGGAAGTCGGTCCACAACTGGGCCATGCGCATGATGGGCTGGGAGACGCGCTGGGCGAACATGTTGAAGGCGACGAACTGGCCGACGCTCAGGTCGCCGCCCATGACCAGATGGGCGCCGTACCAGAGGGTGGCGGCGTTGACCAGCTTGCCGATCAGGTTGACGCCCTCATGGGCGACGCTGGCCAGATTCTGGGTCTTGAAACTGGCCGAGACATAGGCGGCCAATTGAGAGTCCCAGCGCCGGGCAAAGGCGGGTTCCAGCGCGGTCGCCTTGACGGTCTGGATGCCGGTGACGGTTTCCACCAGCATGGCCTGGTTCTCGGCGCCACGGGCAAATTTCACGTCCAGCCGCGCCCGCAGAATCGGCACGACCGCCAGGCTCAGGCCGAAGTACAGCGGCAGGCTGACCAGCACGATCAGGGTCAGCGGCACGCTGTAGAGCAGCATGACGGCGATGAAGACGACGGAAAAAAACACGTCGAGCAGCACCGTCAGCGCATTGCCGGTCAGAAAACTGCGGATGTTCTCCAGTTCGCGCACACGCGCCACCGAGTCGCCCACGCGCCTGGCCTGAAAGTAGGCCAGCGGCAGGGCCACCAGGTGGCGAAACAGGCGTGCCCCCAGCTCCACATCGATGCGGCTGGTGGTGTGGCTGAAGACGTAGGCGCGCAGGGCGTTGAGCACGCTTTCAAAAATCACGACGATGACCAGGCCAATGATCAGCACGTCCAGCGTGGTCATGCCTTTGTGGACCAGCACCTTGTCCATCACCACCTGAAAGAACAATGGGCTGACCAGGCCGAAGAGCTGGAGCATGAAGGAGATCAGGAGCACCTCGCCCAGCAGACGGCGGTATTTGACCAGCGCGGGGATGAACCAGGAGAAGTCGAATTTGGCCAGGGCACCGGCCAGGCTGGCGCGGCTGCTGATGAGGATCAGGCTGCCGCTCCACTGGCTTGCAAAAACCTCTGTCGGCTCAATGGTGGGACGCCCGGAGGCAGCTTCCTGAAACAGGACGCGTTTGCCATCGCTCTGGGCCAGGATGACCAGACGCATGGACTCGTCTTGTGTGTGCATCAAAGCCAGTGCAGGCAGGGGCGTCAGCGCCAGGCGGTCAACGCTGGTGCGCACGCACTTGGCTTGAAGTCCCAGGTGCCGGGCTGCGCGCAACAAGTCAGCCACGGTGAGCCTGTCGCTGGAGGACAGGCCCAGTTGATGAGCCAGTGTGGCCGGATCGGCCGCTATCTGGTGAAACCGGGCCACCGCGCACAAGGCGGCCAAGGACGCCAGTGCATCAGCATTGCTTTGAAGGGCTGTAGTGCGCTCCTGGGGTCTTGCTGCAGTGAATTGCCCATGATTTACTGGCTCGCTGTGAGTTGCGAGCACACTCGAATTTGTAGTCAAACGACTTTCCTCCCTGTGGCCCCTTGTTGATCAGGGGGTCAATTTTTTTAGTTCGATCAACTATACCCGAAAGAGTAATTTCAAGCAGATAATTATGCCCGTGCCCATACTCGTTACTGCACTTTCCATAAATTGCAGCGTTTTTATCGCCCGACAACTCTGGATTGAAAAGACGATGAGCGGCGTTGAACTCTATTTTCCTTGAAACATAG
>CAIYKK010000185.1 GCA_903926695.1 uncultured Burkholderiales bacterium | reverse complement strand
TTTTCCCGCGACAGCCGGGGGAATTGGTTTTTGAACATCGTGATTGACGTGGCTTGCCCGGCTGAGGCTCGCCAGCCGCTCAAAGGCGTGGGCATTGATTTGGGCTTGAAAGACTTCGCCACGCTGTCCACCGGCAAGAAGATTAAAGCGCAGCGCATTTACCGCGACGCTGAAGTCGCGCTGGCCGTGGCGCAGCGGGCGGGCAAGAAAAAGCGCGTGAAAGCGATTCACGCACAAATAGGAAATCGGCGAAACGACTTTCTCCACAAACTTTCGACGCGCCTCGCTAAGGCGTTTGATTACATCGCGGTGGGCAACGTCAACGCCGCCGGACTCGCCAAGACCAGCATGGCCAAGTCCGTTTTGGATGCAGGCTGGTCGTCCTTCCGAACTCAACTGGCGTACAAGGCTGTTAAGCATGGCGCGTGGTTTGAAGAAGTGAATGAAGCGTTTAGTACCCAGGTCTGCTCGAATTGCGGCAACTTGCCCGATTCGAGGCCGAAAGGTATCGCAGACCTTGGAATAAGAAATTGGATCTGTTCGGACTGTGGCTGTGTGCATGACAGAGATGTGAATGCGGCTAAAAATATTCTGAACAAGTCTGGTTTCCGTGCCGGGCATGGCACGCCAGCAGTGGGAATCCCCGCTCTTTAGGGTGGGGAGGATGTCAAGCCAAATCATAACGGTGTCTGAGGACACCCAGTTTACGCGTGGCTGAATGCCGCTCAGGCGCTCAAAAAACGGTAGAAATTGCGCAGCATGCCCGCCGTGGCACCCCAGATATAGCGCTCTTTGGCGCCGCTGCCCGCCGCCTCGACGGGTTCGGTGTAGGGCATGGAGAGCCACTGGCGCAACACGCCGTCAAACTCGGTTTCATGGCGGCGGTGGTGCGCCGGGTTCATCAGGTAGCGCAGCGGCACCTCGAACACATCGTCCACTTCGCCGGGATTGGGCGCCAGTTCAAAACCGGGCGTGACCAGCGCCACCACCGGCGTGATGATGAAGGACGAGCCGGTGGTGTAGATCGGCAAGGTGCCCAGCACCTCGACATGCTGGCGCGGCAGGGCAATTTCTTCCTCGGCTTCGCGCAGGGCTGTTTCAATGGCATCGCGGTCGGTGTCGTCGGTGCGCCCGCCGGGAAAGGCAATCTGGCCCGAGTGGGTGGACAGGTTGGCCGAGCGCTGGGTGAGCAGCAGCGTCAGCTCCTCGCGCATCACCAGCGGTATCAGCACGGCAGCCAGCGCGGGCGCACGGTTCATGAATTTTTTTTCCACGGTGTGCTCGGGCGTCCAGCCGGGTGGATGCTTAAAGCGCTGGCGCAGCGCCTGCGGCGTCAGGCGCTCCAGCGCCACACCAGCGAGGTGGTGGTCAACGCCGGAAACCGCAATGGTGCGCGGATCGAAGAAAGGCAGGGGTTTACTAAAGCTCATACAGCCCCAAGCCTAACAGAGGCACAAAAAAAAGCCGCTCCGAAGAGCGGCTTTTTGGAAAGCACAAACTGCTTTTATGCAGCTTGGACCGGCTGGGCGACAGCCTTGGCCTTGTTGGCCTTGACGCCGAGCTTTTCCTTGATACGAGCCGACTTGCCGCTGCGGCTACGCAGGTAGTACAGCTTGGCGCGGCGCACGTCACCACGGCGCTTGACTTCGATGTTGGCGATCAGCGGGCTGTACACCTGGAAAGTACGCTCGACGCCTTCTCCGTTGGAGATTTTGCGCACGATGAAGCTGGAGTTCAGGCCGCGATTGCGCTTGGCAATCACCACGCCTTCAAATGCCTGCAAACGCTTGCGGGTGCCTTCAACCACATTCACGCTCACGATGACGGTGTCACCAGGGGCATAGACGGGGATGGTTTTGTTCAGGCGAGCGATTTCTTCCTGCTCAAGGGTCTGGATCAGATTCATGATGGTTCCGTTAACTTTTTTCGTTCATGCACGCGCTGCGCTAAAGACCGCAAATCCAGCGCACTTCACTCAATGGTGAAGCCGTGGTTGCAGTGGCCGCCAGAGGACCGAAAAGCCTTCGATTATAGCAAATCAGCGAGAAAAGCCTCGTCGCTTTTGCTCAGGTGACCGGCGCGGCGGGCGGCGCGCACCAGCTCGGGGCGCTCGCGGTAGGTCAGCGCCAGGCGCTGCTCGCGCCGCCATTTTTCAATATGGGCGTGGTTGCCCGACATCAGCACCGGCGGCACCGGCTGGCCGCGCCAGGCTTCGGGCCGTGTGTAATGCGGGCAGTCGAGCAGGCCGTCGAGGGCCGGATTAAAACTGTCCATCTGGTGGCTGCCCGCGTCATTCAAGACGCCGGGTTGGAGCCGGGCCACGGCGTCGAGCAGCGCCATCGCAGCAATCTCGCCGCCCGAGAGCACAAAATCGCCCAGGCTGATCTGGTGATCGACGTAGGTGTTGATAAAACGCTGGTCCAGCCCTTCGTAGCGGCCACAAATCAGCACTGCGCCGCCGCTGGCCGACCAGTGCTCGACGCTGGTGTGGTTGAGCGGCTGGCCAATGGGGGAAAACAGCACCGTGGGCGCGTCCGGTGCGGCGCAGGCCGTGCGGTCAGCACGCAGGTGTTCGAGACACAGCGTGAGCGGCTCGGCCAGCATCACCATGCCGGGGCCGCCGCCAAACGGGCGGTCATCGACGCGGCGGTATTTACCTTGCGCAAAATCGCGCGGATTCCACAGCTTGACATCGACCAGGCCGGATTCGTAGGCGCGACGGGTCACGCCGCTGGTTAAAAACGGCGCAAACAGCTCGGGAAACAGGGTGATGACATCAAAGCGCATGGAAAAACTCTTTGTTGCGCCGGTCAAAAGTAGCGGAACGCTGCAGGACAAACAGCCCTGACGGCGGGCAACTCAGTAGTCGGGCTGCCAGTCAACGGTGATGCATTTGGCGGTAATGTCCACCTTATCGACGTACACCGAGACAAACGGAATCATGCGCTCGGCAGCGACGGCGCTGCCGTCTTCGCCGGTGGCGGTGTATTCGATGCACAGCACCGACTGCGGGCCGGTGGTCATCAGGTCGCGCACGCAGCCCAGCGCCACACCTTCGCGGTTGACGACGTTCAGGCCAATCAGATCGACCCAGTAATACTCGTCATCGGAGGCGGCGGGAAACGTGCTGCGCGAGAGAAAAATCTTCACGCCGCGCAAGGCTTCGGCAGCGTTGCGGTCGTCGAGACCGACGAATTTGGCAACCACCGAGCCGGAATGGATTTTGGCCTCGTCCACCGCTAGGGAAACGGTGCCGGCAAACAGGCTGAAACCGGGCCGAAACTTGGCGTCGGGCACCTGCAGGAACCAGGTTTTAGCGGAAAGGATGGATTCTGGATCTGTGCTGTGCGGCAGGATTTTCACCCAGCCTTTAACACCCCAGGCATCCAGAATGCGCCCGACCTCGATGGCATCATCGGGCAGGGTTGACGGGGTCAACCCCACGCAGGACGATGAAAGGCCGGACGACTTCATGCGCTGAAAATCAGGCAGCTACCGTAGCGGCGGCACCCTGCTTGATCAGGCGTTCGACGGTTGGGGATGCTTGCGCGCCCACGCCGGTCCAGTAGGTCAGACGGTCTTGCACAATGCGCAGACCTTCTTCGCCGCCCTTGGCGATCGGGTTGTAAAACCCGATGCGTTCAATGAAGCGACCATCGCGGCGAACGCGCTTGTCAGCCACAACGATGTTGAAAAATGGACGGTGCTTTGAACCGCCGCGTGAAAGCCGAATGACGACCATGATTTATCCTTGGGTGGCGGGGTAAAAATAACCCCTGATATTCCTGCAGCGCTTGAGACACACGACATGGCCACCCGGCCAGCGAAATGCTGCAAAGCCTGCGATTGTAACCCGCCCTGCGCCAGCTGGGCCGCTTTGACCGAAAATCATGCGCTGCGCGAGCCGCCCGCCCCATAATCGGCGGCATGCTTTCACCCTCCCCCAAAAACAAAACCCTTACCGCCTGGCTGGCCTTGATCGGCGGCCAGTTGGGGCTGCACCGCCTGTACCTGTTTGGCTGGCGCGATCTCTGGGCTTGGGTGCATCCCATCGTTGCCGCCCTGGGCTGGTGGGGCGTGGCGCGGGTGCAGCTCCACGGCCAGGACGACCAGCTGGCCTGGGCCTTGATTCCTTTGCTGGGCTTTACGCTGGCCGCGACAGCGCTGACGGCCATTTATTACGGCTTGACGTCCGCTGAAAAATGGAATGCCCGGCACAACCCGCACGCACCTGACACGCCCGCAGGCGAGACCAGCTGGCTGACTGTCGGCGCTGTGGTGCTGGCCCTGCTGTTTGGCACGATTGCCTTGATGTCGAGTTTGGCGTTCAGCTTTCAGCGCTACTTTGAATACCAGATTGAAGAGGCCAGAAAAATCAGCCAATAGGCCGGTGCGCAAATCGCGCAGTTTCTTTTTCTTGCAAAGTTGCAGCGGCTGGCGAGTTGGAGGCGATCTGCACTTGATATTTGTCATATGAGTGACTTGTCCGCTCCCTAATATCAGCCGCTTACTTCAAAAGAAATTTATATGATGCCCTCTCAATATCGTATTGAAAGCAGAGTCCCGCTGGCTGGAAGGCTGCTGCCGCCGCCTCACTACACCCGCCTTTACGGCAACCGCTCGCTGGCCGTTGCGGTGGCGGTGAAAAGCGTGGACGCCAACTGTCAAGAAGTCTGGGTTGTCCATGTGCAGACAGGCGAAGTCGTTTTCCGCACGCCCGGCGTGGGGCATGCGTCTTAAATCTGCCAGCCCCGGCAGCCGCTTTGCCCGATAGCCAATCAGCCTATGCGCCGCACTGGCGCGTGTGCGCTTTCGCTTGCAGAGCGCCTTGCTGCGAGAATCAGCCGCATGGTTTTCTGGCGCACATCTTCCCCTTCCCGCACTTTCAGCCAGCTTTGGCCGGGCGCCACCACCGTCTCAACCCAGGCTGATCTTCAACCCCAGCGCCGCCTGCTGCTGGCGGGTCTGGGCAGCTTGGCCGGATGCGCAGTGCTGGCTACTTCGCCGAACCCGGCCCACGCACTGCCCGTCATGGCGCTGCGTTTTCCCCGCGACCGGGGCGCGCATCCCAAATTTCGCATCGAGTGGTGGTACATCACGGGCCAAGCCTTTTCCAGCGGCGCAAACAGCCGCCGGTTCGGGTTTCAGGTGACGTTTTTCCGCACGCGGGTTGAAGAAACTCAAGGCATGACTTCCCGCTTTGCCGCGAAGCAGCTGATTTTTGCCCATGCCGCCGTCACCGACGTGGCGGGCCAAACGCTCTGGCACGACCAGCGCATCGCCCGCAGCGGCTTTGGCGTGGCCTCGGCGAGCGAGCAGGACATGGCGATCAAACTGCGCGACTGGTCGCTCAAGGCCGACGGGGCGCGTTACAGCGCCGATCTGCCCGCCGCCGATTTCGGCCTGCGGCTGCAGTTTGAAGAAACCCAGAGCGTGCTGCTGCAAGGCAATCAAGGCCTGTCGCGCAAAGGCCCGGACGAAAGCCAAGCCAGCCACTACTACAGCCAGCCCCAGCTGGCCGTGCGCGGAAGCCTGCAAATCAAAGGCCAGAATTTTGACGTGACCGGCAAAGCCTGGCTGGACCACGAATGGAGCAACGAGCTGCTACACCCCAGCGCCGTCGGCTGGGACTGGATCGGCATGAATCTGGACGACGGCAGCGCGCTGACGGCCTTTCGGCTGCGCGATAAGGACGGCGCGGCGGTCTGGGCTGGCGGCTCTTTTCGCAGTGCCGCTGGCGAGCTGCGGATTTTCAGCCCTAGCGAAGTGCGCTTTACCCCGTTGCGGCGCTGGAAAAGTCCAGTCACGCAAATCACCTACCCGGTGCAATGGACGCTCAGCTCGCCCGCAGGCCAGCACACGGTCAGCGCCGTGATCGACAGCCAGGAGCTTGACAGCCGCCGCTCCACCGGCTCAATTTATTGGGAAGGCCTGAGCGAGTTGCGCGACGCCCAAGGCCAGCGCGTGGGCATGGGTTATCTGGAAATGACGGGCTACGGGCAGGCGCTGCGGCTGTGAAGCAAGCGGTGTGCTTGACTGCTCCCCGGCCTGAAGTCCGGGGATTCTGATTCCCGGTCTTCATGCCAAGGCTCCTCCTGCGAGACTCGCCAATCCGCGAGCGAGAATGTTTTTTGCCGCATTGACATCGCGC
>CAIYKK010000184.1 GCA_903926695.1 uncultured Burkholderiales bacterium | reverse complement strand
AGGCCAGTTCTTCGCGCTGCCGCAAAGCCAGCAGCTGTTCAAGCAGCTGCTGATGGTGGCCGGTTACGACCGTTATTACCAGATCACCAAATGCTTCCGCGACGAAGACCTGCGCGCCGACCGCCAGCCTGAATTCACGCAGATTGATATTGAAACGTCCTTCATGGGCGAGCAGGAAATCCGCGACATGTTCCAAGGCATGATCAGCAACATGTTCAAGACGGTGCTCAACACCGACCTGGGCGAGTTCCCTGTGATGGCGTACTCTGAAGCGATGCACCGCTACGGCTCGGACAAGCCCGATCTGCGCGTGAACCTCGAATTCACCGAGCTGACCGATGTGATGGGCGATGTCGATTTCAAGGTCTTCAGCGCGCCAGCGACGACGCCAGGCGGCCGCGTGGTGGCCCTGCGCGTGCCCGGCGGCGCCGAAATCAGCCGCAGCGAAATCGACGCCTACACCGAGTTTGTCAAAATTTACGGCGCCAAGGGCTTGGCCTGGATCAAGGTCAACGACGTGAGCAAGGGCCGCGAAGGCCTGCAAAGCCCGATTGTGAAAAACATCCACGACGCGGCGATTGCGGAAATTCTGAAACGCACTGGCGCGCAAAACGGCGACATTCTGTTCTTCGGCGCTGACAAGGCCAAGGTGGTCAACGACAGCATCGGTGCGCTGCGCCTGAAAGTCGGCCTCAGCGAGTTCGGCAAGAAGACCGCTGGCATTTTCACCAAGGGCTGGAAGCCGCTGTGGGTGGTTGATTTCCCGATGTTTGAATACGACGAGGAAGGCAAGCGCTGGAGCGCCGTGCATCACCCGTTCACCGCGCCGAAAGACGGCCATGAAGACTGGATGGACACCGATCCAGGCCGCTGCATCGCCAAGGCTTACGACATGGTGCTGAACGGCTGGGAGCTGGGCGGCGGTTCGGTGCGGATTCACCGCGCCGACGTGCAGAGCAAGGTGTTCAGCGCGCTGAACATCGGCCCTGAAGAAGCGCAATTGAAATTCGGCTTTTTGCTGGACGCGTTGCAGTATGGCGCGCCGCCGCACGGCGGTCTGGCCTTCGGCCTGGACCGCATCGTCACCATGATGACGGGCGCCGAGTCCATCCGCGACGTGATTGCCTTCCCGAAAACCCAGCGCGCCCAGTGCCTGCTGACGCACGCGCCCAGCCCGGTCGATGAAAAGCAATTGCGCGAGCTGCACATTCGCCTGCGCAATCCGCTGCCGGTCTGAGTGGTGAGCCGCTGGGGCGGCTTGCTGGCATAAAAAAGGCGCCTTCATCGGCGCCTTTTTTGATGGCGGAACTTTTTAGCGCAGTACGAGCACCGGCACCGTGCTGTGGGTGAGCACATGCTGGGTTTCGCTGCCCAGCAGCACGCGGGTGATGCCTTTGCGGCCATGCGAGGCCATTACAACGAGGTCACATTCGTGCTTGGCGGCGGCGGCGATGATGGATTCGGCCACCAAGTCGGACTGCACCACCACGCCAGTGGCTTTCACGCCATCGGCTTGCGCTTCTTGCTGCACCGCGTCCACCACGGTCTGGCCCTTGTCGCTCCACTGCTTTTCGGTGCGCGCCATGTCTTCAACTGAAATCGTGATGCCGCCCTCAAAGTAGCTCACCGGGTAGCGCGGCACGACATACAGCGCAACCAACTCCGCGCTGACGGCAGCGGCCAGTTCAATGGCACTGCGCACAGCTGTCGCGGAAAGGGCAGAGCCGTCGGTGGCCACAAGGATGCGCTGGTACATGGTGGGATTCTCCAAATTTGATGCGAAACGATCAGCCTAGACGGCGTGCGGAATGAAGATATTGACGCATATCAAAAGACTGAGTCGGGCCGGTATTTTTCAGGCTTGCGCCTGCGCTATTGCAAACAAGCCTCAAATCCTGAATCAATCGTGTAAGCATT
>CAIYKK010000183.1 GCA_903926695.1 uncultured Burkholderiales bacterium | reverse complement strand
CTGCGGGTACAGCTTGAGCGTGGCGGCAGTGATCACGCCCAGCGTGCCTTCGCTGCCGATGAATAAATGACGCAGGTCGTAGCCGGTGTTGTCCTTGCGCAGGCCCGACAGGCCGTGCCAGATATCGCCCTGCGCGGTGACGACTTCCAGCCCCAGACACAGCTCGCGGGCGTTGCCGTAGCGCAGCACCTGCGTGCCGCCTGCGTTGGTCGCCAGATTGCCGCCAATGGTGCAAGTGCCTTCAGACGCCAGACTCAGCGGAAACAAAAAACCGGCCTCATCGGCGGCACCCTGCAGATTTTGCAAAATGCAGCCCGCTTCGGCGGTGATGGTCAGGTTGGCCGCGTCGATGGCGCGCACGGCGTTCATGCGCTGCAGGCTTAAAACGACTTGCGTACCCGACTCATCAGGCACCGAGCCGACGGCCAGCCCGGTGTTGCCGCCCTGCGGCACGAGGCTGACGCCAGCGGCGGCGCAGGCTTTGACGATGGCGGCCACTTCCGCCGTGCTGGCCGGGCGCACCACGGCCAGCGCTTCGCCTTCGGCGCGCTGGCGCCAGTCATGCGTGTAAGCGCTTAAATCGCCGTCGTGCAGGACATGGGCCGCGCCGGCAATCTGGCGCAGGGTTTGAAGAAATTCGTCACGGCTTGGCGTCATGGTGTGGCTCTTTGTGCGGCTCAGGGCGTGGCGCTTTCTGCGGCGGCGGCGGGGCGGGGCGCGTTTTTCAGCCGGATGCGCACATGCAGCGCGCAGGCGGTGAACAGCGCCAGGCACAGCGCCACTTCGAGCATGGCCAGATAGTTGCCCGGCACGCGGTCGCTCCAGGCCCGCGTCGCGCCTTCGGTGAAATACAACCACACCATCAGGCTGACCCAGCGGTAGGTGTACATGCGGTTTTTCATGATGCCGGCCAGCGGAATGCACAGCGGCAGCACCTTGAGCGCCAGCAGCGAGCCGCCGGGGCGTATCGGCGCGAGCCACATTTCCCAGGCCAGGCCCAGCACAATCAGTCCGGCCAAGCTGCCCAAGGCGAGCAGGCGCGTCATTTCAATTTGGTTTGTTTTGTTCATGTCGGTGGCATGATACCGGCATGAAAACTCCTTCGTTTTTGCAAGCCATGCTCGCTGAGCTATCGCGTTTCCCGTGGCGCGACACGGCCACCACCCTGCGCGCACGTTTTCGCGAAGACCACATGGGCCTGACGGCCAGCAGCCTGACCTTCACCACGACGATTGCGCTGGTGCCGTTTTTTACCGTCGCGCTGGCCATCTTTACCGCCTTTCCGATATTTTCCAAGCTGCAGGGCGCGCTTGAAGACTGGCTGATCAGAAGCCTGATTCCCGACAACATTGCCCGCCAGGTGCTGGGTTATCTGACGCAGTTCAGCGGCCAGGCCAGCAAGCTCGGCGTCGTGGGGCTGGGCGTGCTCCTGATCACCTCCATCATGCTGATTTTGACCATAGACCGCACCTTGAACGACATCTGGCGCGTGCGCCGCACCCGCCCACTGGCCCAGCGCCTGCTGATTTATTGGGCGGCCATCACGCTCGGGCCGCTGGTGCTGGCGGCCAGCCTGGCGGTCACGTCGTATGTGGTGTCGGCGTCCAAGGGGCTGGTGGGCGATTTGCCGGTGAGCCTGCGGTTTTTGCTCGACGGCGTGCAGTTTTTCTTGATGGCCGCCTCGATGGCGGCGCTGTACTGCTACGTGCCCAACACCTACGTGAAATGGTCGCATGCGTGGTGCGGCGGCCTGTTTGTCGCCGCTGGCCTCGAAGTGGCCAAAAAAGGCATCGGTATTTATTTGAGCGTTGTGCCGACTTATTCACTCGTTTATGGCGCTTTTGCGACCTTGCCGATTTTGCTGGTCTGGATTTACGTTTCGTGGACGATTGTGCTGATGGGCGCGGTTATTGCGGCGTATCTGCCCAGCTTTCGGGCTGGCGTGCAGCACCGGGGCAGCGGCCACGGCTGGGAATTCCGGCTGGCCATTGAAGTGCTGCAGCAGCTCGACCAGGTTCGCAACACCCCGGCGATGGGGCTGAGCGCTTCGCGGCTGGGCCAGCGGCTGGGCGTTAACGGGCTGCAACTGGAGCCGGTGCTACAAACGCTGGCGACGATGGACTGGATCGGCCAGCTCAGGAACGCCCAAGGTTCTGCCGAATCACGCTACCTGCTGCTGATCAACCCCGACACCACGCCGCTGGAGCTGCTGATGCAAAAACTGCTGCTGGAGCGTGCGCCCTCGGTCAATCACCTGTGGGAAAAAGCCTCCTGGCCCCGCCTGCAACTGCGCGATGCGCTTTAGTCAACCCAAACTTTTTTCCTTCATGTTTTCTTCTTTTGATTCCGACGTTTCTGTGTCCGCTCCGGTAACTTGGGTGGTTTGTCTGTGCGCGCAGTGGTGCGGCCTGTGCCGCGATTACCAGGCCGTGTTTGCGCAGATGGCGACGCGCCACCCGGACTTTCGCTTTGTCTGGCTCGATGTGGAAGACCAGGCCGATCTGGCCGGTGATGTGGACGTGGAGACTTTCCCGACGCTGCTGCTGGCTGATGCGCAGGGTGCGCGGTTTTTTGGCCCTTTGACACCGCAGGCCAGCACCCTGTCGCGCCTGCTCGAATCGCTGCATAGCGGTAGCCTGCAAAGCGCGCCCCATGCGCCCGAAACAGCAGAACTGCTGCAGGCGCTGGCGGCTGCGCCCGAACACTGGCTCAAAGCCTGAAGCAAACAGGTAAAAACTGTCAGGAACTTTCCCGGCTTCGCGCTCCCCAAGCAGGATGAAAATGATTCCCTCCCTGATCGCAGCCATCTCTGCCGCCCTGCTGACTTTGCCCGCGCAAGCGCAGTTTGCAAAACCGGAAGATGCCATCCACTACCGCAAAGCCTCCATGAACGTGCTGGCTACGCATTTTTTCCGCCTCGCTACGATGGTCAATGGCCGCGTGCCTTATGACGCCAAGGTGGCCGTCGCCAATGCTGACATCGTCATGAAGATGTCCAAGCTGCCCTGGCCCGCGTTTGGAGCCGGAACAGATAAAGGCGAGACGCGCACCCGGCCCAGCGTCTGGACTCAGCCCGCCAAGTTCAAGGATCTGTCCGACAAGATGGTCACCCAGGTTGCTGCGCTCGACGCAGCCGCCAAAACCGGCGATCTGGACAAGCTCAAAGTCGCCTTCCGCGCCACCGCCGGGACGTGCCAGTCCTGCCACGACGTGTTTCGCAACAATTGACGCTGTTGAATCTGCCATCACCGCAGCACGCTTAAGGTGACTTTTATGGATGGCTGGCTTCCGATGCTGTAGCTTTTACCCGGTTGCCGCCGTCCGATTTGCATGCATTTTCTTGTCAATTCTCGCGATCTAATCCCAGGAAACCTCTGTGGCGAGATAGTTGCGAATGACGGAGCGCACCATCAATGTGCCCTCTTGTACGACTGCGTAGCGGTACACATCATCCTGCACCACAACCCATCCTTTATCTAAATCCGCGCCAGATGCTATTCGGGTCATCATGCGGCTTCCTACTTCCGGCCAACCCGATGCAGCTACTTTCTCGAATTCGGTGCGCTGTTGGTCGGTGAGCAATACGAGTGGCATGGCCCACACATAATTCGGCTCTCTCAACATGGGTTCACCAAACTCGAAAAAGGCATGGCCTCTGGCGTTCTTCACCGCAATTCTGTTGATGCGTTCTGATTCTGGTTGCCAGATGACTTTTTCTTCGCCGCTGGGGGTTGTGAATGCCTGTTTCGCGGCATCAAGCCGTGCGACCAAGGCAGGATTGCGGGCTAAAGCTCGTTGAATTTTGGGATTTACTTGGGCTTCCGGCGCGGTGCTCCCTGAGAGAAGACAGCTGAGAAATGTGATGAAGTACTCTTCATCGAGCGAGAAGCCGCTGTTGCACTGTTTGCACACCTCAACCTGCGGGACGTATGACGGTAGCGGTCTGTCGAGAAGACCCTTTGTCGGGACGTGATCCCAGTTGGTGCTAATTGTCGAAATAGGAGTCCCGCAATGTATGCACCACCCCTTCTGTCGTTCATCGGTGAATTCCTCGATTTCTTGCATGATGCATCTGCAATGACCTGCGCTAGCCTCAGCCGCCAGCGGTCAGCCGTCGCGGGGTGATTTCCACCGAATCGGTGGCGGTGCTCATCCAGACTGTGCCGTCCTGAATGGTGATTT
>CAIYKK010000182.1 GCA_903926695.1 uncultured Burkholderiales bacterium | reverse complement strand
TGCGTCTGGGTCAGACAAGCGTGTCGAGCTCATCATGACCAGCGCCAGATCAATCTTGTCGAGCGTGATGCCGGTGCGATCTGCGTTGAGCAGCTCGCCGGTGTCCATCAAGCCGTTGTGGTTCGCGTCGATAAAGTAAGGGCCGAGGCCTGCAAACAGCGCCGCATCGGTAAAGCTCAAGGTGAGCGTTTTGACCTGCAGGCCGGTGATGGTGCTGTGGTCTGCGGACAGGCCTTTGACTTTGCCCAGGCCGGTCTTGAGCGCCGCGTCCATGCTCGCCGGGTAAGTTACTGGCAACCCGGTGACGACGTTGACCGCCACGCTGTCGGCCATTTCCATATAGAAGCCGCCGCTGACATAAATATAGTCAGAGATGGCCAGCGTGGCGCGCCCGATCTGCAAGCGCGTGAGAGCACCCATCTCGCCTTTCATATCGAGCGTGATGGCCGTGGCCGGATCGCTGCTGGTATCGACCGTCAAAGCAGTCGCCCCTGGCGCGTAGTCAATGACGACGGTGCGCGCTGGCGTGGCGGGTGTGACCACGGTCTTGCCGTGAACGAGCACACTGACTTGGGCCTGTGCGGCCTTGGCGGTGGCTGTGACCACCACGTTGGGCACAGCCACCCCGGCGAGCGTGCCGCCAAAGCTCACACTGAGCGATTTGCCCGTCCAGGCGCTGACGGTGGCGCTCGCGCCAGCTATCGCGCCAAAGGCTTTGGTCACAGCCGCTTGCACCTCCTCGGGCGTGGCTTGCAGGCTCAGGCTAGCCGTGGTGTAGGTCTTGCCGCCATAGGTCAAGGCCAGCGTGAAGTCTGCATCCTGCGCGGCAGTGGTGAAGGTGACGGTTTGCTCGGCAGCGACTTTGGCGCTGCCGTCTTGTATGCGAATGGGCCTGACTTCGCCCAGGCTCAATTTGCCAAAGTATGCAGTCACGTCGCTGACGTTGGTCGCTGCGAGCGCGCCGGTGAAGTCCAGCGTGTAACTCGCCTGCGCGCCCTGGGTGTTGGCCGCGTCCACGCTGACGAGCACGTTGCCCGCGCCGATGTTGCTCATCGCCTGCAGGGCTTTTTGGATGTTGGCGGCCATCACGGCGCTATTGGCCGAGTAGACAATCGCGCCGGACATCTGGCCGTCTAACTCAATGGTGAAGCTGCCGCTGGCTTTGTCGGGCGTGGGCGCAATGCTGGCCACTTGGAGTGGGGCCACGTCCACGCCGAGCAAGCTGCCACCAAAGGTGACTTCGTACTCGCCGCTGGCGCTGCTGGTGACGCTGACGGTTGCGCCCGTCAATCCTGCCAGGGCGGCGTTCAAGGCGCTTTGCACCTGCGCGGCGGTTGCGCCCAGGGCGATACCGGCGCTGGTGTAGGTCTTGCCGCCTTGGGTGAGCGACAAGGCAAAGGTGCCGCTTTGGCCGCTTCTATCGACTTTGACGGTTTGCACTTCGGCCACCGGGGCCGCGCCGCTTTGGTTGAGCTGGTAGTCGAACGCGCCGCTGTAACGGAACGTCTTGTCGGCAATGTCGGTGAACTTGAGCGCGCCCACGAAGCTGACCACGTAGCGCTCGCCAGCGCTGTAGCTGGCATCGTATTTGACGCTGATGTTGGCCGCGCTGGTGCCGAGCATGGCGGCGTAGGCATTGCGCAAGTTGGTGATGTTTTGCGCGGTGTTGCCGACGACGAATTGGCCTGTGCCGGTCGCTCCGGCGGTGGCCACAGGGGCGCTGCGCGGGGTGATGGCGAGCAGCTCCATCTCTTGACCGGCCAGGGTGCCGCCAAAGCTGACGCTGTACTCGTCGTTGGCGACCCAGTTGGTGACTTTGAGCTGCGCGCCGGTCAAGGTCTTGACGGCGGCGCTCAAGGCGCTTTGCACTTGCGCCTGGCTCATGCCTGCGGTGATGGCCGCGCTGGTGTAGGTCTGTCCGGCGTAGCTCAGGCTGACGCTGTAGCCTACGCTCAGGGCGTGGCTGCCCACGCTGAGGCCTTGGACTTGGCTGGTCGCCGCAGCGCCAGCGCTCACGGCGGCGGCGCTGGCTTGTACGCCTTTCAAGGCGCTGGCGTTGACGCTGGCCAAGGCGGCGTTGGTGGCCGCGCCGCGCAAGGTGATGGCAAAGCTGGTGGCGCTGCCTGCGCTGTGGGCGCTATCGACGCTCACTTGCACGTTGCCTGCGCCTATGCCTTTCATGGCCGTCAGGGCTGCCTCAATGCTCTTGGCCATCACGCCTGCGTCGGCGCTGTAGGCGATTGGGGCGCTGGTGACACCGCCCAGGCTCAGGGTGAAGCTGCCCGTGGGCGCGCTGCTGGCCGCCGTGGCGGCGATGGTCATGCTTGCCACGCTGCGGTTGGCCAAGGTGCCCGCGAAGGTGACAAGGTAGTCGCCGCCGCTGCTGCTGACGCTGACGGAGCCACCGATGGCGCTCAACGCCGCGTTCAGGGCCAACTGCACTTGCGCAGCGCTTGCACCAAAGGCCAAACTGGCCGTGGTGTAGGTCTTGCCGCCCTCGACCAAGGACAGGGTGAACTGGCCCGCACCGCTGGCTTTGAGCGTGACGCGCTGGACTTCGCTGGAGCCGCTCCTGCCTTGGCGCAAGGCGTTGTTGATGACGATTTCTTTACTCAGTGGACCCGTGACGGTGAGATCACCGATGTCTTTGCTCGCCAACTCTGCTTCAAAGTAGATGTGGTAGATGTAGGCGCTTGTGCTGGCTTTGCTGTTGAACTTGACGGTGATGTTGTCGGCGCTGGTCTTGAGCAGGCTCGCCAGCGCTTCTTTGATGTACCTCTTGGTGTTTTCAACGTCGTTTTGCACAGCGCGTACATTGACGCTTTTGCCGCCCAGGCTCAGGGTGTACTGGCCTGTGGTTTCGGTGGGCGTGAGGAACGTGATGGTCTTGATCTCGCTCACTGCGCTGGTTTTTCCGGCGCTTTCTTCGCTGACGCTGGCCACGACCTTGGCCGCTGGCGCGCCCACGGCGTTCAGGGTCAAGCGCTGGACTTGGCTCTCACCAGTCTGGGCGTGGGTGTCCACGGTGACGTTGCCGTCGGCGCTCAAGAACACGCTGTAGCTGCCCGCTGTGCCGGGCTGGGTGAAGGTGATGGTGTTGGTCTCGCTCTGACCGGGCACGCCTTGGGTCGCTGTGCTCACATCGACGGTGACGGGCAGTGCGCCGCTGCTCAGGGTCTTGATGACCAGGCGCTTGACTTCGTTAACGCCGCTTTGCGGCGCGCCGGTTTGCACGACGCTGGCGCTCACGCTGGCGGCAGCGGCGCTCACGCTGATGCCGACCACGTCGCGCCCGGCAAGAGCGCCAATGAATTCGATGACGTAGCCGTCGTAGCGGTTGCCGGTGACTAAGACGTTGCCCACGCCTACGCCGCTGAGGGACTCGAACGCGGCGGTCAAGGCGCTGATGACTTGGCCGTTGCTTTGGCTGTCGCTCAAGGTGACTTTGGCGCTGTCGGCGGCCTGGGTGCCTGCGGCGGCTTTGCTGATAGTCACGGTGCCGACGAGCTCGGGCGGCACGTTCAGTTGCAGCCGGGTGTTGGTGCGGGTGGTGACTTCGGGCACTGCCGGGACGCTAAAGCCTCGGTTGAGCGACAAGGACAGGTCGGCAGCGCTCAAGGTGAGCGCGTCCACGCCAATCAGGGAAGCGCTGCCCGCTGTGGCTTGCAGGCTGGTGAATTTGTGCGCTGTGTTGGCCGGGTCGGTGATCAAGGCCAAAGCAAAGTTGACGTTGCTGATTTGCGCGCCCAAGGCGCTGCTGGTGCCCCCGCCGATACCGGCAAAGACATCTACGCCGTGCCCACCGATGGTGAGCTGGTCGGCGCGCTCTATCGTTTGGCCGTTGGAGAGTTTGACAGCACCGGCGCTCTTGCTCAGGGCGAAGTCGCCGTTGACCTGGAAGAAGCCGAACATATCGAGCGTGAGGTGGGCGCTGGCTTTGAGGCTGGGGCCGTCTGCGCCGCGCATATCGAGGGCGATGGCGCTGCTCGTTGGGCCGGTGGCGATGCTCAGGGCGGTCGCGCCAGCGGCGTAGTCCACGACGCTGGCATCGTTGGCCGCCTGGTTCAGGGCGATGTTTATGTTCGAGCCCGCTGCCGTCAAGCCGTCCAGGCCGACGAAGGACAGGCCTGCTGCGCTCGCTTGCAAGCTGGTCCATTTGCGCGTGGGGGTTTGCTTGTCGGTGATCAAGGCCAGACCGAAGCTCGCGCCGGTCAGGTCCAGACCGAAAGCGTCGCCGCTGAGTTTGCCTTTGGCATCGCGCTCGCCGTTCATGCCGACAAAGGCGTTGATGTCTGTCCCGCCCACGGTGAGCATGCTCACGTCCACTTTTTCAGGCCTGGATTTGCCGCTCTTGTCGCTGAGTTTGACCGTGCTGTCGTATTTGTCGAAGGCGAAGTTACCCTGCAAGCTGACGAAGTTGTACAGGTTGATGTCGAGCTGGCCGCGTGCGCGGGTGAGCTCGCCCAGCGTGCCGTCCATGTCGAGCGTGAGGTGGCTCTCGCCGGGGCCGGTGGACACGTCCAGCCCGCTAGCGGCGTAATCGACTTCGACCGCTGGCGTGGTGCCGACACCGGCCACGCCTCGGTTGATTTGCACTTGCAGGGACGTGGCGCTCAGGGTCACGTCTTTCACGCCAACGAGGCTCACAGCTCCGGCGCTCGCTTGCAAGGAGGTGAACTGGCGTTTGGCGGTGCCCTTTTCTGTCATCAGGGCCAGGCCGAACTCTACGCCGCTCAGGCTCAGGCCCATGGCGTTGGCTGTGCCGCCGTTGATCCCGGCGAATGCGTCTATGCCGCTGCCGCCTATGGTGAGCAAATCGACATCGATGATGCTCGCCGGTTTGGTCGCCGTGCCGTCGGACAGGGTGACGCTGGTACTGCGCTTTTCGATAGCAAAGCCGCCGCTGGCTTGGAAGAAGCCGAACACGTCCAGGGTCAGGTTGCCGCTGGCGCGCAGCAGCTCGCCGTCTGCGCCGTCCATGTTCAGGGTGACTTTGCCCGCCGCCCCTGCTGCGCCGGTCGCTACGCTCAGGATCTTGCCGGCGCTGTAATCGACCACGGCATCACCGAGCTGGCCGGCTTGGTTGATGTTCAGGCTCAAGGTGTCGGCGGACACGGTCAATCCGTCCACGCCGACAAAGGCCGCGCTCGTGGCGCTCGCTTGCAAGCTGGTCCAGCTGCGCGCTGGCGTGGCCTTGGAGGTCATGATGGCCAGCCCGAAGCTCACGCCGCTCAGTTCCAAGCCGATGGCGTTGGCGGTGCCACCGTTGATTCCCGCGAAGGCGCGCACGTTGCTGGCACCAATGGTGAGCAGCTCCAGCGCGCCGGAGTTTTTGCCGTCGGCCAGGATCACGCCTTTGTTGAGCGTGCTCTTTTCAATGGCGAAGTCGCCTTCGAGCTGCACGAAGCCGAACACGTCGAGCTTCAAATGGCCGCTGGCTTGCAGGAGCTGGCCTTGCTTGCCGTTCAAGTCCAGAACGAGTTCGCTCGCCGGGCCGGTGCTGACGGTGAGTTTCTTGCTGGCGAAATCGACGACGCTGGCATCTTCCGCCTGGCGGTTGATATCGACTTGCACGCCGCTGGCGGCCATGGTCAAACCGTCCACGCCGACAAAGGCGGCGCTGCCCGCAGTGGCGCGCGCGGCGCTCCAACTGCGCGCTGTGCCGGTGGTCACCTTTTCTTGCATCAGGGCCAGCGCAAAGTCCACATGCCCCAGGCTCAGGCCGATGGCGCTGGCGCTGCCTGCATTCATCCCGGCAAAGGCGTTGATGTCGCTGCCGCCTATGGTGAGCATGCTCACATCGACGGCTTTGGTGATCGGTTTGCCGCTCTTGTCGCTGAGTTTGACGCTGGTGTCGTATTTGTCGAAGGCGAAGTTGCCCTGCAAACTCACGAAGTTGTACAGGTTGATGTCGAGCTGGCCGCGTGCGCGGGTGAGTTCGCCCAGCGTGCCGTCCATGTCCAGGGTCAAGTGGCTGTCGCCGGGGCCGGTGGTCACATCCATCTGGCGCGCCGCGTAATCGACTTCAACGGCTGGCGTGGTGCCGACACCGGCCACGCCCCGGTTGATTTGCACTTGCAGGGACGTGGCGCTCAGGGTCACGTCTTT
>CAIYKK010000181.1 GCA_903926695.1 uncultured Burkholderiales bacterium | reverse complement strand
CTGATCCGGGCGCGGCTGCATTTGATTTCCAAGCGGCGCGAAGACCGGCTGGTGTTTGACTTGCAGACCGCCGTGGCCGAGTCCTTCGGCTACGTCGCCGAGACCGATGACGCGCACAAACTGCCGCGCCGCGCCAGCGAAGCGCTGATGCGCCGCTACTACTGGGCCGCCAAGGCGGTGACGCAGCTCAACCAGATTTTGCTGCTCAACATCGAAGAGCGGCTCAGCCCCGTCACCTACCCGCTGCGCCCGATCAACGAGCGCTTTTTCGACAAAGCGGGCATGCTTGAAGTCGCCAGCGACGACCTGTACCTGCGCCAGCCCCACGCCATTCTCGAAACCTTTTTGCTCTACGAAGCCACGCACGGCATCAGCGGCCTGTCGGCGCGCACCCTGCGGGCGCTCTACCACGCACGCGGCGTGATGAACGCCGAATTCCGCCACGACCCGGTGAACCGCCAGGCTTTCCTGAAAATCCTGCAGCAGCCCGAAGGCATCACGCACGCGCTGCGGCTGATGAACCAGACTTCGGTGCTCGGGCGCTACCTCTGGGCGTTTCGCAACATCGTCGGGCAGATGCAGCACGACCTGTTCCACGTCTATACGGTTGATCAGCACATCTTGATGGTGCTGCGCAACATGCGGCGCTTTTTTATCGCCGAACACTCGCACGAATACCCGATGTGTTCGCAACTGGCCGCTGGCTGGGACAAGCCTTGGGTGCTTTTTATTGCCGCGCTGTTCCACGACATTGCCAAAGGGCGTGGCGGCGATCACTCCGATCTGGGCCGCTACGAAGTGCGCGTGTTTTGCCGCCACCACGGCATTGCCGCCGAAGATGCCGATTTGATTGAATTCCTCGTCGGCGAACACCTGAGCATGAGCCGCGTTGCCCAAAAAGAAGATTTGAGCAGCCCGCAGGTGATTGCCGCTTTTGCCAAGCGCGTCGGCAACGAGCGTTATTTAACCGCGCTGTACCTGCTCACCGTCTCCGACATTCGCGGCACCAGCCCCAAAGTCTGGAACGCCTGGAAAGGCAAGCTGCTCGAAGACCTGTACCGCTACACGCTGCGCATGCTGGGCGGTCGCGCCCCGGACGCCGCCGCCGAAGTCGAAGCCCGCAAGCGCGAAGCGCTAACCCTGCTGGCGCTGCACGCCGAACCGTTTGAAGCCTACAAAGCGCTCTGGGCCACGCTGGACGTGAGCTACTTCATGCGCCACGAGGCCGCCGACATCGCCTGGCATGCGCGCCACCTCTCGCGCCACATCGGTAAAGCCGTGGTGACGGTGCGCGTGCGCCACTCCTCGGCGGGCGAAGGCATGCAGGTGCTGGTCTATACGCCCGACCGGGCTGATCTGTTTGTGCGGATTTGCGGGTTTTTTGACCAGTCGGGTTTCAGCATTCTGGACGCCAAGGTTCACACGACGAACAACGGCTTTGCGCTGGACACCTTTCAGGTCGCCAGCCAGTCGCTCGAAGACCACTACCGCGAGCTGGCGACGATGGTTGAGGTCAATCTGGGCCGCATTCTGGAAGAAGACGGCCCGCTGCCCGCGCCCAGCAAGGGCCGGGTGTCGCGCCGGGTCAAGAGCTTTCCGGTCACGCCGCGTGTGGACTTGCACCCGGACGAAAAAGCCCAGCGCTGGCTGCTGGGCGTGTCGGCCAGCGACCGCACTGGCCTGCTGTACCTGATTGCGCGGGTTCTGGCGCGCCACCACATCAACATTTTGCTGGCCAAAATCACCACCCTGGGCGAGCGCGTGGAAGACACCTTTTTGATCGACGGCCCCGAACTGCAACACAACAAGGCGCAAATTGCCATCGAAACCGAATTGCTGCAGGCGCTGAACGACTGAGTTTCAAGCCACCCGCTCCGAAGCGTAGCGGGCTGGATGTGACATTTAACCTTGACTGTCGTCAAGCAAGGTATTTTTGG
>CAIYKK010000180.1 GCA_903926695.1 uncultured Burkholderiales bacterium | reverse complement strand
TCGCAGCGTGGCGAGCTTGTCAGCGCCGCTCAGCGGCAGCACGATGTGGCGGGCGCGCAGCAACTGGGCCAGCGGCTGCGTCAGGCGCTGATAGGGCGCATTGGCGGGCGGAGCGGCCAATTCAATGGCAATGCAGGCGTGTGGGTTGCTCCAATCCAGCGCGTCGGCCAGATTGAGCGCGTCGGGAAACAGCGACGCCGTATGGCCGTCCGCGCCCATGCCCAGCACGAGCACGTCGGCGGTGCCAGCGGCTTGCAGGGCGCGGCTGGCGGCTTGGGCCAGCACGGCGGGCGCTGGCAGCGGTTCAGCGGTTTCTTCAACCATCGGCACGAAGCAGGCCGTGCTGGCGTTGTCCTGCAGCAAATGGGTACGCACCAGCAGCGCATTGCTGTCCGGGTGCGCGGCTGGAACGCAGCGTTCATCGACCAGCGTGACGCGCACTTTTGACCAGTCAATCGGCTGGCGGCGCAGCGCCTCAAACAGCGTTATCGGCGACTTGCCGCCCGACACACTCAGCACGGCAAAACCGCGCGCCTCAATCGCCGCTTCGAGGCGCTGGGCGATGTCTTGCGCCAACTCTGCATTCACGCTGGCGCTGCTGACCGGGTGAACCGTCAGCCCGGCGCGGGAGGCGGGCCGCCACGCGGCGGTTTGTGCAGCACCGGCGGAAGCGCCAGAAGCAGAGGCAGCGGATGCGGGCGCAGATGCGTCGGCATGGCTGTCGCTGTGGGTGGCGGCGTTCATTTCAAGCCTCCTCAAACCACGACAGGTCTTCCCGCGCCATCAGCGCTGACGACGCGGCTGGCCCCCAGCTTCCGGCGGAGTAGCGGCGCGGCTTGTCGTCCAGCACTTTCCAGCCGTCCAGAATCGGCTCGACCCACATCCAGGCCGCTTCCAGCTCGTCGCGGCGCATGAAATGCGTCAGGCGGCCTTTAATAACGTCAATCAGCAGGCGCTCGTAGGCTTCGGCGCGGCGTTTGTCCGAGGACGATTGCAGGTCCAGGCTGAGCTTGACCGGGTGCAGCGTCATGCCCGAGCCGGGTTCTTTCACCATCATGCCGAGCTGAATCGACTCGTCGGGCTGCTGACTGATGATGAGGCGGTTCGGCTCGTGGTTGGCGACGGCGCCAAAAATCGAAAACGGCTGGTCGGCGAACTCGATGATGATTTCCGACTGGCGTTTTTGCAGGCGCTTGCCGGTGCGCAGAAAAAACGGCACGTTGGCCCAGCGTGCGTTGTTGATGTGGGCGCGCAGGGCGACAAAGGTTTCGGTGCGGCTGTCCGGCGGCACGTTGTCTTCTTCGAGGTAGCCTTTGACGGCAGCGCCTTCGGAAGCGCCAGCGGCGTACTGGCCGCGCACCGTGTCGCGCTTGATGTCGGTCAATTCCATTTTTTTCAGCGAGCGCAGGACTTTGAGCTTTTCGTCGCGCACATCGTCGGCGTCGAGCGAAATCGGCGGCTCCATTGCCACGATGCACAGCAGTTGCAGCAGGTGGTTTTGCACCATGTCGCGCATCGCGCCCGCGCCGTCATAGAAACCAGCGCGACTTCCGACACCGACGGTTTCGGCGACGGTGATTTGCACGCTTTTGATGTACGGGGCGCGCCACAGTGGCTCATAAATGGCGTTGCCAAAGCGCAGCACCATCAGGTTTTGCACCGTTTCTTTGCCCAAATAATGGTCGATACGGTAAATCTGCTGCTCGCCAAAGTAGCGCGCCACTTCGGTGTTGATGGCGCGGGCCGAGGCCAGATCGGTGCCGAGCGGCTTTTCCAGCACGACGCGGGCTTGGGCATCGACCAGTCCGGCGCCTGAGAGATTCGCACAGATGCGCGCAAACAGACTCGGCGCGGTGGCCAGGTAAAACACGCGCACGGCTGGCTCGCTGCACAACGCGCCGAGCTGGGTGTAGTCGTCCGCCTGCAGTGCGTCCATGCACACATAGTTCAGCCGGGCGAGAAAATTGCGCCAGTCGCTGGCGTTGAACGCACTTTCTTCGATAAAAGCGGGAGAGTGGCTGTCGATGAAGGCCGTGTATTCGTCGTGCGTCCAGCGCTGGCGGCCAATGGCGATGATGCGCGCATCAAGCGCGAGCCTGCCGTGCAGGTGCGCCATGTACAGCGCGGGCAACAACTTGCGAAACGATAAATCGCCCGCGCCGCCAAAGATCACCAAGTCGAGTGGGGAAACCAGGGTTTGGGTAGTGATTGCCATCGGGGTAATTCTAATTGGGTTACTTAAATTGTATAAACTTACAGGTAATAAAGTTACATGTTGGTTTCAGTTTTACTTAGCCTGGCGAGCGGTGCGAGCTAGGACTGGGGAGTTTGCTTGGGTGGTGGCGGCGGTTTTGCCCGCCAAACTCTAGGTTTGCCTAAATGATTGGGCGACTGAAAAGTTGTTGTTTGAGAACGAATATTTTTCCGCCGTGCTGATTAGGCGGGGGCATTTGGCAAGATGAGTGTCGCCAAATTTATATTATGGAGTTATTATGATAAGAGTAATTTTTTACTTGCTGCTTTTTGGTTTATCTAAACCTGCTTTTTGTTTAGATATCAACGAATGGAATCTTGCCAAACCTCAACTTGAAAAGTGTGAGGCACTCCAACAAAGACAACACAATGCCTGCCTGGCTGACGAATATAAAATAGTCGATAAAAAACTCAATAAATTATATAGAAAACTATATTCTTCTTTGGCGGATCCAAAATTATTACAAAAATCTCAAAAAGATTGGCTTAGATTCAGAGACTCCTACTGCAAATTCTCAATTGGCACGATATCTGGTTCGGAATACAGTTATGCAGTTAATGCTTGTTTTATTGATCTTACCAAAAAACGAATTTTAGATATTCAATCGGTCTGGGTTTGTAATGGCTGTCCAGAATTCAAGCCGGAGATATACGAAAGTGGTAAGTGGCAATAAATCTAACCAACCGCTCCCGCGCCATCGAGCTGTCATTCCTGCATCACGGCAGGCGACCCTTCGCTGATCGACAGGGGCGCTTCGGGCTTGCCAGGGCTTTGCTCTGCGCCCGGCAGCCCCAGCCGAATCTGAAACCAGAACCGCGAACCCTTGCCCGCTTCGCTGTCCACGCCCATCGTGCCGCCCATGAGCTTGGCCAGATGGTGGGTGATGGACAGGCCCAGGCCCGAGCCGCCGTGCTTGCGCGTGTCGGAGTTATCAACCTGCGAAAAAGGCTTGAACAGCAGCGCCTGCTTTTCAGGCGCGATGCCGATGCCGGTATCGCTGACTGAAAACTCAAGCACGATGTATTGCGCTTGTCGGGCCACTTCCCGCACCTGCAGGTGAATGCCGCCGTGGTTGGTGAACTTCACCGCATTGCCGACCAGGTTCGACAGCATCTGGCGCAGGCGCAACGAATCGCCCAGATAGGCGTGGTTGTGGGTGCCGTCGCACCGGGCTTCGATCTGGAGATTTTTGTTTCTGGCCGCTGCGGTGAAAAAAGTCACCACGTCAAAAATGATCTTTTCCGGCGACAGCGGCAGCTGGTTGATCACTATTTTCCCGGCTTCGATGCGCGACAGGTCCAGGATGTCGTTGAGCAGGGCCAGCAGGCTCTGGCTGGACTCAAAAACGATTTGCGCATACATCATGCGGGTCTCGTCGTCCAGAGTGGGCTGGGTCAGCAGCTCGGCCATGCCCACAATGCCGTTCATCGGCGTGCGCAGCTCGTGCGACATGGTGGCGAGAAACTGGCTCTTGGCCCGGTTCGCTGCTTCCGTGGTGCGTACGGCCTCGACCAGGGCTTGCTCGGCTTTTTTGGCTTCGGTGATGTTAAACAGCACGCCTTCAAGGTGGGCCGGATGGCCGTCCGGGCTGTAAACCACCCGGTTGCGCTCGTTGACCCAGCGCACCTGGCCATTGGCGTGAACGATGCGGTATTCCCAGACATGCACCGGCTGGCCGTCGAGCGGCTGACGCACTGCGCGGTCTTGCGGATGAACAATGTCTGCGTAAAAGCGCGGCGCGCTGCTGTCGGTAAAATCCCCCGCCGGATAACCCGTCAGGTCTTCGATGCCCTGGCTCATGTAGTCCAGGGCGCAGTTGCTGATCAGGGGTTTGCGGTAACTCGCGCCGGGGATGTTTTCCACCAGATTCTGGAATTTGGCTTCGCTTTCTTGCTGCAGCTTGCGGTGCTGCACTTCCAGGCGGTCGAGCATGCCGTTGATGGCTTCGGCCACCAGCGCCACTTCCTGCGTTCCGCTGGCGCTGGCGCGCTGCTGGCTGGCGCCCGCCGCCACCACGTTGGCGGCAAAGTCCGAAAGGCGCTGCAGATCGCCGGTCAGATGCCGGGCCAGACGCCGATTCACGACAGCGGCGGCGGCGATGATCAGCAGCGTGGCCGCCAGGTAGATAAAAAACCGCATGTCCAGCTGGCCGTGCGCCAGTCCTGTGTCATTGAGCGCCAGCGTCAGACCCAGCGCACCCAGATCGTCGGGCAATGCAAGGGCGCGCCAGAACGTGCCTCCGCTGGGTTTGAATCCGTCGCCCCGCCAGTGCAGCGGTATCTGCGGGCCTGTCAGGCTGCTGATTTTGAGCCGGTACATCAGCGCGCCTTCGGGCACCTTGGTGCGCGAGTAATAGACCATTTCGGCCACCAGTAGCTCTGCCGCTTCGCCGCTTCCCATGATGGCCACCCGCGACAGGGATGGATTGGCAATGCGCTGGCCCAGCCAGTCCAGATGCGCCCTGGTGAAGCTGTCCTTGCCGTTGGTGGCAATTTCTTTGCCTTCAAAGTCCACAAAAATAAGCGCTATCGGAACGCCATCAACCCGGTGGAAGCCCTGAAGGTAGGGCACAAGGTAGGCCTCCTTGCCAATGCTATCGACCAGCGCCGTGGAGATCAGACTGCTGCCCGCCATCTGCTTGAACTCGCCATGAATCGTGCGCAGCAGCGTGCTCACGCGCCCGACCTGCAACTCCAGCTCCTTGTCGATCAGCAGCTGATAGGCCACTTTCTCCTGATGGCTGATCAAGAGCCAGGACAAACTGCCCAGAACCAGCACAAAGGTCATCAGCACGACCATGCTCAGCCGCTCGATGCGCTGGGCCAGACTCACTTTGGAGCCAGATTTGTGGAGGTAAGTTTTCATAAACCTTGACGCCTCGGACGGCAGCGCCCGTCAGTTGGCCGGAACCAGCACGCCATCCGGGCGGAACCGAGCCATGAGCAGCTCATCGGCGTCCAGCGCCTCATGCTGCGTGGCGGTAAAGGGCGGCTGGTACACCTTGATCAGCCCCCGGTACTGGTGGATTTTTTCCAGCGCCTGGCGAACCCGGCTGCGCTCTGCCGAGCCGGCCAGATTGATCGCCTTGGCCAGAATATGCGTCAGGTCGTAGGCATGGGCCACGCCAGTGGGCGCGCTCACATCGTCCGGTTTTTCCAGGCCGAAACTTTTGGCTGCGATAAAAAAATGGGCCAGCGCCGCCGGGTCCGCCTTGAAAAAGCTGAAGGTCTGGATCACGCTGAAATCGACCTGCGCCAGCGCCGGACCCGCCTGCTTGACAAACTGGCCCCCGGCAACGCCCCAGTGGCTGAACACCGGAACCCGGCGCTCTGGCGGCAAGGCGGCTATTTCGCGCACCAGAATGGCCGCCTCGTCGTCATTGGCCACCAGAATGATGGCCTTGGCGCCGCTTCTGAGCAGCGACTCGTATTTGTCGATCAGCGAGCTGTCCTTGAAGTTGTACCAAGCCGTGTGAACAATGGCCGGTGAGGTGTATGTCTTGGCGTAGTTGTCGGCGGCCAGCTTGTTGCTGCGGCCCCAGCCGGTGTTGATCAGCAGCAGGCCAACCTTGTCCAGGCCGCGCGCCTGCGCCACGCGCAGCATTTTGGGAATGGCCAGACTGTCGCGCAAGGACAGCCGAAAGACCGGGTTGGGCTGCATCTGGTTGTCAATGATCGGATCAGCTGAAGACCAGGGCGCAAACAGCAGCAGGCCGGTTTCCCGGATGGCGACCATTTCTTCGAGCAGCACCGGGCTGAAGCGCCCGCCAAACACGCCCACCAGCTCGGGGATCAGGGCAAATTCGCGGATATTTTTGATGCCACGCGCCGGAATCGAGCCGTTGTCTTTGGTCACCAGCTGGAGTTCGCGCCCATTGAGCACGCCGCCTTTGGCATTGATTTCCGCCATCGCAATGCGCATGCCTTTTTCAATCGCCTGCGCCGAAATACTGTAGTCCAGGCTGAATTCCGCATCCAGGCCGATCAGCACCGGCGGTTTGGGGTCGGTTGCCCAGGCGCCAGCGGTCAGGAAGAACACAAAAAATGAAATTAAGAACTTCATCCCTGCTCTTTTAGCGGGGGTTTTCTGTTGCCAAAAATAGCCAGGACATCATGAAGCACGACGGGCTTGATCAGCAAATCATCAAATCCTGATTCACGGATTTGGGTCACTTCTTCGGTGATGGCGTGCGCCGTATAGGCGACGATCTTGAGCGTGCCGACGGGCCATGTCTGCCGCAGGATATTGGTGACTTCGATCCCGTCGATGCCGGGCATCTGAATGTCCAGCAAAATGTACTCGGGCAGGTTTTCCTTGACGTGGTCGAGAGCGGCGTAACCGTTGTCGCACTCATCGACCTTCCAGCCCAACATTTCAAGGTAGGCGCGGGCCAAAATTCTGTTGACTTTGACATCGTCAACGACGAGAACCTTGTTTTTTTCAATTAATTTTGGCATGCATCCGATTTTATGGGTTGGTTGCGTTTCCGCATTACGGCATTTTATGGGACGCCTCTGCCGCCGTTTTCAGGCGAAATAGCGCCCTGAATTGAGCGGCCAGCGCCAGCAGGTGCGCCGCCGCCCTGGGGAAGCAAAAAAAGGCCAGCCGTTTCCCGCAGGAAACGCTGGCCTTGGTGCGTACAGCGCCTGAGCTGGCTTTAGCCCATGTGGTGCAAACCGGCATCGACATAAATCACGTCGCCGGTCATGCCCGTGGCACCGCCACCGACCAGAAAAGCCACCACGCGCCCGACTTCGGAAATGTCCACCAGCCGCCGCCCCGGCGAGCGCGTCACAGCCATGTCGATCAGCTCGTCAAAGTGGCCAATGCCCGACGCGGCCCGCGTGCGCAGCGGGCCGGGCGAGACGGCAAACACGCGGAGGTCGCGCTCGCCCAGCTCCTTGGCCATGTAGCGCACCGAGGACTCCAGCGCCGCCTTGACCGGCCCCATCAGGTTGTAGTTGTTGATGACCTTGTCGGCGCCGTAATAGCTCATCGTGATGAAGGCGCCGCCCGGATTCATCAACGGCTCGGCAAAATGCGCCATTTCGATGAACGAATGCACCGAAATCTGCATCGCCTGCAAAAAGCCGCTCTGCGAGCAATCGGTGATGCGCCCGTGCAGATCGTCGCGCGGCGCAAAGGCAATCGAATGCACGACAAAGTCCAACTGGCCCCATTCGCTCTTGATGCGCTCGAACACCGCCTGCATCTGGCCGGGCTGCGACACATCGAGCGGCAGTAGCAGGCCCGCGTCGATCTGT
>CAIYKK010000179.1 GCA_903926695.1 uncultured Burkholderiales bacterium | reverse complement strand
GTTTTTTGGCAACGCGCTTTGAGCGTTGCAGGAATCAAGGCTGAATTACTTCAGCTTCATTTCCTTGTATTCCACATGCTTGCGTGCTTTTGGATCAAATTTCATGATCAGCATTTTTTCAGGGGTGGTTTTTTTGTTCTTGTCGGTCGTGTAGAAGTGACCGGTGCCTGCAGTCGATTGCAGCTTGATTTTTTCGCGTCCGCCTTTAGCCATGATGGTTCTCCTTAGACTTCACCGCGAGCACGAAGGTCCACCAGGACTGCATCGATGCCGTTTTTGTCGATCAAACGCAGACCGGCTGCGGTGATGCGCAGGCGCACCCAGCGGTTTTCGCTCTCAACCCAGATGCGGCGGGACTGCAGATTAGGCATGAACCGGCGCTTGGTTTTGTTGTTTGCGTGAGAAACATTGTTTCCCACCATCGGGCCTTTGCCCGTTACCTGACAGACGCGTGCCATGAGCGCACTCTCCGTAAAAAATTAGAAATAGGATGCTGAAGAACTCAAAAGATCCGTGCTGGACAGACCCTATGAATGCTCAGCTAAGCCCGAAATTATAGCCCGAAAACAAAATCAGGCTTTTTGTTCCAGAAACCGCTGCGCGTCCAGCGCCGCCATGCAGCCGGTTCCGGCGCTGGTGATGGCCTGGCGGTAGATGTGATCCTGCACGTCGCCAGCGGCAAAAACGCCCGGCACGCTGGTCATCGTGGCCATGCCCTGAGAGCCCGTCTGGGTGAGGATGTAGCCGTCTTTCATCTCCAGCTGGCCGGCAAAAATGTCGGTGTTTGGCTGGTGGCCGATGGCGATGAAGCAGCCGGTCAGCGCGATGTCCTGGGTGGTGCCGGTTTGTGTGCTTTTCAGGCGCACGCCGGTCACGCCGGAGGCGTCGCCGAGCACTTCATCCAGCGTCTGGAACAGTTGCAGCTCAATCTTGCCGCTGGCGACTTTTTCATGCAGCTTGTCGATCAGGATGGCTTCAGCCTTGAAGGTGTCGCGCCGGTGAATCAGCGTGACCTTGCTGGCGATGTTGGACAGGTACAGCGCTTCTTCGACCGCCGTGTTGCCGCCGCCAACCACGCACACTTCCTGCCCCCGGTAAAAGAAACCGTCGCAGGTCGCGCAGCCCGACACGCCCCGGCCCATGAAAGCCGTTTCCGATGGCAGTCCGAGGTATTTGGCCGACGCGCCGGTGCAGATGATCAGCGTGTCGCAGGTGTAGGTGCCGCTGTCGCCGGTCAAGGTGAATGGGCGCTGGCTCAGATCGACTTTGCCGATATGGTCGAAGATGATTTCGGTTTTGAAACGTTCGGCATGGGCCAGGAAGCGCTGCATCAGTTCGGGGCCTTGGACGCCGTCCACATCGGCGGGCCAGTTGTCCACTTCGGTGGTGGTCATGAGCTGGCCACCCTGAGCCATGCCGGTGATGAGCACTGGATTGAGGTTGGCGCGGGCGGCGTACACCGCTGCCGTGTAGCCTGCGGGGCCGGAGCCGAGAATGAGAACGCTGCAATGTTTCATGATGAAGGATCGGTGAGAAAATAGGGCGACTCGGGTAGAGCCGGGAGTTGATGTGTCCTGGAGGTAAAAGTCAGGAAGATTTTGTTTTGCTAAACCAGCCATTGTAGGAAATCGCGCAGTGGCTATTGGGTTTAAGGTTTGGAGAAACTGTTATGCAGATGACGATGGTGTCCAATCTGGAGTTGATTCGCCGGGTGCCTCTTTTTTCCATGCTGACGCCCGGCCAGGCTGCTTCGGTGGCGGATGCTGTGTTCAAGCGGCGTTTTCGGCGCGGCGACCTGATCGTTGAGCAGGGCAAAAAATCCAATGCACTGACCATCATCCTGACGGGCCGGGCGCGCGTCATCAGCACCGACGTCCGGGGCCGCGAAGTTATTTTGGCGACCATGAGCACCGGCGACTATGTGGGCGAGATGAGCCTGATCGACGACGAGCCGCATTCGGCGTCGGTGTGCGCCGAGGTGCAAACCGATGTCTTGATTTTGAGCCGCCACGAGTTCGCCCGCTGCCTGCCCGACAGCGACTCGATGGCCTACTCCGTGCTCAGGGGGCTGGTGCAGCGGCTGCGCCAGGCAGATCGAAAAATCGAATCTCTGGCGCTGATGGATGTGTATGGCCGCGTGGCACGGGTGCTGCTGGAGTCCGCCGACCAGAACGACGAGGGTCTGGCGCTAATCCGCGACAAGGTCTCGCGCCAGGATTTAGCCAAAATGGTGGGCGCCTCCCGCGAAATGGTCAGCCGGGTGATGAAAGACCTCGAAGAGCGCGGGTTCATCGAAACCCGCGAAGACCGCTCGGTGCTGCTCACGCAGCGCCTGCACTCCTTGAACTGATCCGGCAAACGCTTACAGTTTTTCGCCCCTTGGCCCCGCCAAAGGCAGTTACCTAGCTGCTAAGCTTCAAAACTCATCCATGATTTACCTAGTTGACACCCTGAACGCCAGAAAATCTTCCGTTGCAGCCCCGTCCGCTGGCATCAAGCGCTTTATGAATGAGGTCAGCCTGATTTTCGGGCTGGTCGGCTTGGTCCTGTGGGTGGCATCCCTGTTGAGCTACTCGCAGCAGGACGCGGCGTGGTCCACGTCCGGCAGCCCCGAGGTTCTCGCCGGGACGCAGGTCATGGCGCTGAACTGGTTCGGCCATCTGGGCGCCTGGCTGGCCGATGCGAGTTATTTTTTGCTCGGCTTTTCGGTTTGGTGGGCGGTGGCTGCAGCGTTTCAGGTTTGGCTGATCGGGCTGGTGCGCCAGTTTATGGGCGAGCCGCCTGCATCCGAACTTTCCCCGCGTGCGCGCCGCATCCGGTTCTGGCTCGGCTTGGTCCTGCTGCTGCTGGC
>CAIYKK010000178.1 GCA_903926695.1 uncultured Burkholderiales bacterium | reverse complement strand
TCCAAATATCGGGTACACCTGGATCTATAGATGCCGCCTGTATAAATGCATTTTCCGCATCATCCCGCTCCTTCAGTTGAAAGTAAGCGTGCCCAAGTCCGTACCAACATTGAGAAATCGGGAAAAGGATTGATGGAAATAAGTTTGCGGATTGATTTGAAACCTCAATTGCTTTACGGTACATAGCTACAGCAGCAACTGGCTTATCAATTTTCAGATGTGCATTTCCAGAACTGAAATATGGCAATGGATTTGATGGTTGTTGAGTGGCCCACACAATGCACTGATCGATTATTTCTGACCAATTTTTTGAATTTTCCAGTAAAATAATGTCGTCAATCTTTACCGGATTCGTTGGTGTTGCAATTTCATTTTCGACATTAATCACTCCGATTGACGAGTGGATTTTTTTGTCGTTCGTTTTCTTAAACCAACCAAACATGAGACGCTCCATATATCTTGATTGAGAGCAAGTGTATTCATGCCTCCGGGATTATGGATACCGGCATAAGAATTACTTGCCCGACGCTTAGTAATGACTAGCGCAAAAGAGGTTTACTCTAGGACTGGCTGCGGCAGTCGGTGAAGTAAACCGATGAACGACCATTTTGCAACAAAACGACTGAATTCTTCCAGTCCATTGCAGACATTCGTTACGAGCTTCGAGCACGGCATCAGTCTGCATCGCTTCACAAATCCACCGTCAACCAGTTCAAGCGTAGCAAATAACTTTAGTCGGCAACAACCTCCCTCGCCACCGCCGCCCCCACCCCAATCCCCTCCAGCGCCGCCGCCAGTTGCCCCACAGTCCGCTCCACCTGATGCCACTTCTCCAGCCCGAACAGCCCGACGCGGAAGGTCATGAAGTCCGCGCCTTCGTCGCACTGCAGCGGCACGCCCGCAGCGGTCTGCAGGCCCTGCGCCAGAAACTTGCGGCCTGACTGAATCTCGGGGTCTGTCGTGTAGCTGACCACCACGCCGGGCGCTTTAAAACCGTCGGCGGCCACGCTGGGCAGGCCACGGCTTTCAAACAGGGCGCGCACCTGCTGGCCCAGCGCCTCCTGCTCGGCGCGCACCTTGGCAAAGCCGTAGTCCTGCGTCTCTTTCATGGCGGCGCGCAGGCGCGTCAAGGCGTCGGTGGGCAGCGTGGCGTGGTAGGCGTGGCCGCCTTTTTCGTAGGCTTCCATGATCTGCAGCCACTTTTTCAAGTCGCAGGCAAAGCTGGAGCTGGTCGTGGCGTCAATCGCGGCGCGGGCGCGCTCGCTGAGCATCACCATCGCGCAGCAGGGCGAGCTGCTCCAGCCTTTTTGCGGCGCGGAAATCAGCACGTCCACGCCCGTGGCCTGCATATCCACCCACATCGCGCCCGAGGCAATGCAGTCGAGCACAAACAGGCCGCCCACTTCATGCACCGCGTCGGCGACGGCGCGCAGGTAGTCGTCGGGCAGGATCATGCCGGAGGCGGTTTCGACGTGCGGCGCAAAAACCAGCGCGGGCTTTTCGCGGGCGATGGTCGCCTGCACGTCGGCAATCGGTGCCGGTGCCCAGGGGGCTTGCGCGCCGGGGCCGGTCTGGCGGGCTTTCAGCACGGTGCTGGAGGCGGGAATGTTCCCCATGTCGAAAATCTGCGTCCAGCGGTAGCTGAACCAGCCGTTGCGCAGCACCAAAACGTGCTTGCCAGCGGCAAACTGCCGCGCCACGGCTTCCATGCCGTAGGTGCCGCTGCCGGGCACCAGCGCGACGGAATGGGCTTTGTAAACGTCTTTCAGGATGCTCGAAATGTCGTTCATCACGCCCTGAAAGCTCCGCGACATGTGGTTGAGCGCGCGGTCGGTATAGACGACGGAAAATTCAAGCAGGCCGTCAGGGTCGATATTGGGCAGCAGTCCGGGCATGGGGAGGTCTCCTGGGTGTTATGAGTTGGGAAAATCGGCCAGCAAAAGGCCAAAATTCATCAGTTTACGCGTAAAACCTCGGCCTTCAAGCCGGGGAGGTAGAGCGCGGGATGCAAAGCATCCCCCTGCTTTGGTGGCGTACCTGTCGCGTCCGTTTTTGCCACCAGTTGATAACCGTATCCATCCCCCCGCTGCACGACGGTGCAATAGCGGTGGGATACACCTTGAACCAAACCATGACGGGTTTGAATGTTGAAGCTGCCCGAGGCTCTGACCGCCACCCGTCCGATATGGCAACCCGCCTTCTTTCCCTTGGTGACTATCGCTTTCACCATATCGCCCGTCTGAAAGCCCTGGATGCTTTTTGAACGCGTCAGGTAGCCACGCACGCAGCCAAACTTGTCCAGCCGAGTGCGCTGGTAACTTCCGCGCCCCGTTGCTTTGATGCACAGCGTTGGTTTTTGCCAGCCGGTCATTGCGTGTACATGGCCGACACAGGCGGCATCGAGCGCATGGGTTTTGGGGATTCCCAACTGGCTTCGGTTGAATTTGGTTTTGCCGCCGGATGCTGTTTCAACGGCAAGACCCGTCGCTTTGAGTGCGTTGACCAAGGCCCAGCGAGTTGCATTGACGGCAGCGGCATCCTTGAGTGGACGTTTGGCTTGGGCCTGAATCCGCTTCAAACGCTCGGGCTGCTTGGCTAAAAAAACTTTAATGGGCAACACGCCTTTTTTCTGGTTGCAACACTGGCAAGCCAGCGTCAGGTTGCTGATGCGGTCTGAGCCACTTTTCGACTTGGGATGGATGTGCTCAATTTGCAGTGGCACGTTCTTGACGCCACAGTAGGCGCAAGTGCGGCTCCATTTCTCAAGCAGGTACTCACGCACCTCGTAGCCCGCAAGCGTTCCTTGCTGGTACTGCGCACCTTCAATGTCAGGATTTTCCAAAGCCTGCATATCGAAGCGCACCAGTTCGGTACTGATGGCCGAGACCGGGGCATAGCGCTGGATTCGGTTCACCCATGCCAGCGTCGTATCAACCCGGTGCTGCAGACTTGGTGCCAGCCAACCTTTTCCCTTGTTGCCTCGATTGAGAAACCTGGGCGCACGGTAGCGAAGTTTTCCACGGCGCAGCCTGCGGTGTCCGCGTCTGGCGGTGAGTGCTTCGCTGATTTGTTGGCCACGGTGCATCAGTTCAAACAGGTTGATGATGACTACGCCGTTCTGTGCTGTTTCCCGCACCAAAGCCATGCCGGTGGTTTTGCTGCCCGGATCAAGTTTGATGCGCAGCGCCTGAAACTCGCAGTCTTCAACCAAACGGTCAACAACGCGAATTGTGAAAGGCATGACCTTGTGGACACGCGCCCGCCCGCGCGCCAGCAGCAATCTGGCCCGCTTCTCGGTACACGGCATCAAGGGCCTGCCGCTCCGATCCATAACAAACACTGCCATTTCAAATACTTCTGCCCTTACGGGCCTTGTGACGCAAGCCTTTCGGCAAATCTCCCCTCGGAAATGTCAGCAACCGGCTCCTGCTTTTGATGGCAGCGACTAAAACCTTGGCCCCTTTACCTTTGGGCGGCATGATCAAAGCCTTGCAGAGCAGCGAACTGAGGAAGCATTCGCTGGTGCGTCTGAACGACCTGTGACTAACGTAGCGGACTGGATACCGCTTTCCCTGTTTCAACCCAGCTTTTGGGATTTCTCCTGAAGCTCCGCCCTTTAGTGCGGGGTAGTTGACCATAACGCGCCTTGGAACAATGCTCCCAAACTCAAGCAGACGCCAGCAGCTCCGGCAAATCGGCCATGTGCGCAAACAGGCAGCTCGCGCCCGCCTGCTGGAGCGCCGCGCCGTGCTCGGGCTGCGGGCAATAAGCCCAGACCGTCGCGCCCGCCGCCACGCCCGCCATGACGCCCGTGGGCGTGTCTTCAATCACCAGACAGCGCCGCCCGGACGCGCCCAAATGAGCGGCGGCGGCCAGATACACGTCGGGCGCGGGTTTGGAGCGCGGCATTTCGTGGCCGCTGAAAATGCGCCCTTCAAAATAAGCCATCAGCCCGACTTGGGCGAGCTGCATTTCCACCTTGAAACGATCCGCGCCCGAAGCGCAGGCGATGCGATGCGCGCCGTGCGCGTGGACGGCGGCCACGGCCTCGTGCGCGCCCGCGATGGCGGTCAAGCGCGCCGCCAGTTCGCGGTTGCGCCGGGCGTAGAACTCGGCCATCCACGCTTCGGTCAGCGGCTGGCCGGTGTTGGTTTCAATCGCGGCGCGCTCGTCGCGCACCGCCTTGCCGATGAAGATGCGCAGGCATTCTTCGGGCGTGAGCGTCCAGCCGCTTTCTTCCAGCAGGTCGCGCAGCACGCCGTTGGTGATCGGCTCGCTGTCCACCAGCACGCCATCGCAGTCAAACAAAACGGCTTCAAATTTCATAGGATTTGCTTTAAAGCTGGTCGCCATTGAGATAAAACCAGCGCCCGCCTTCGCAGATAAACCGGCTGCGCTCGTGCAGGCGCATGGCCCTGCCCGCCGTGCTGCAGCGGGCGACAAATTCAACTTCGGCGTACTCCGGCGGCACCAGCAGGCGCTGCGAGCGCACTTGCAGCCCCAGCCATTTCCTACCGGGCGCAAAGTTCAGCGCCGCCGGGCGGGTCAAGACGTGCCAGGTCGCCAGCAAATAATCGGCCCGCTCCAGCACAAAAGCGCTGTAGCGCGAGCGCATCAGGCTTTGCGCGTCCGGCGCGGGCGTGGCGGCAAAGTCGTCGAGATACTGGCCGCAGCATTGGGCAAAGGCCAGCGGTTTTTGCCGCGCATCAAGACGGCCACAGGGACAGGCGGACGCGGTTGATGCGAGCTTCACGCCTTTTTCGCCTTGCGCTCTTGCAGCGTTTCGATGGGCGCGCCCTCTTTGCGCCACTGGGCAAAACCGCCTTCGATGTGGGCGACGTTGCGCATGCCCATGTCCTGCAGCGTTTTGGCCGCCAGCGCACTGCGCCAGCCGCCGCCGCAAAACAAAATGAACTCACGGCTCTCGTCAGCAAACAGCGGCTTGAAGTACGGCGAGGCCGGATCGACCCAAAACTCCAGCATGCCACGCGGCGCAAAAAACGCGCCGGGCAGCGAGCCGTCACGCTCAATCTCACGCGGGTCGCGGATATCGACGATTTGCACCGCCGCATCGTTCAGCCGGGCCTGCACTGATTCGACGGAATAGGTTTTGACCTCTTCCATCGCCTCATCGACGAGGGCTTGGATTCCTTTGGTAATGGGCATGTTTGTCTCCTTGAATGTGAGTAGTTTCAGGCCAGCGCCCGCTGAATAATGATTTTCTGCACGTCGCTGGTGCCTTCGTAAATCTGGCACACGCGCACGTCGCGGTAAATGCGCTCGACCGGAAAGTCGCTCACATAACCGTAGCCGCCCAGCGTCTGGATGGCGGCGCTGCAGACTTTTTCGGCCATCTCGCTGGCGAACAGCTTGGCCATCGCAGCCTCTTTCAGGCAGGGGCGGCCGGCGTCGCGCAGGCTGGCGGCGTGCCAGATCAATTGGCGCGCCGCTTCAATTTGCGTGGCGCACTCAGCCAGCCGGAAACCGACGGCCTGGTGATTAAAAATCGCCGAGCCAAAACTTTGCCGGTCTTTGGAATACGCCAGCGCGACTTCAAACGCGCTGCGCGCCATGCCCACGCTTTGCGCGGCAATGCCGATGCGCCCGCCTTCCAGCGCGCCCAGCGCGATCTTGTAGCCTTCGCCCTCCGCGCCGATCAGGTTTTCAGCCGGAATGCGGCAGTTGTCAAAATTGATCTGCGCCGTGTCGCTGCTGTGCTGGCCGAGCTTGTCTTCCAGCCGCGCCACGACGTAGCCGGGCGTGCGCGTCGGCACGATGAAGGCGCTCATGCCCTTTTTGCCCGCTGCCCTGTCGGTCACGGCAATCACGATGGCCACGTCGCCGTATTTGCCGCTGGTGATGAACTGCTTGACGCCGTTGATCACGTACTCGTCGCCGTCCTTCACCGCCGTGGTGCGCAGCGACGAGGCATCGCTGCCCACATGCGGCTCAGTCAGGCAAAAAGCGCCCAGCATCTCGCCCTGCGCCAGCGGCGTGAGCCACTGCTTTTTCTGCGCCGCGTTGCCGTAGCGCATCAAAATGGCGTTGACCGGGCAGTTGGTCACGCTGATTACCGTGCTGGTGCCGCCGTCGCCCGCCGCGATTTCTTCGAGCACCAAGGCCAGCGTCACGTAGTCGAGGTTGGCGCCGCCGAATTCTTCCGGCACGCAGATGCCGTAAGCGCCCAGCGCGGCCAGCCCTTTGTGGGCTTCTTTGGGGAAATAGTGTTCTTTGTCCCACTTGGCGGCGTGGGGCCAGAGTTCGGCTTGGGCGAAGGCGCGAACTGCGTCGCGAATCATTTCCTGGTCTTGTGTCAGTAGCATAAAAATACTCAGTTGGTTACAGTTTTGGTCAGCGCAACCCGGCAGCCTCAAGCATGTGCGTGAAGTTAATCGAGGAAGCCCCCTTGTCAATGGCGGCAAGGTGCAAATCCAAGTCATCCGTCAGAAGCAATTTATTCACGTCTATAGCAGCCACAAGAGATGCATCGGTGAGCCCGAGTCGGACAAAAATGGCTTGATCAACGCTGCCACTCTTCATTTCACATTGATGCAATGCGTCTTGGCTATCCCTACAAAACAAGGGAAACATTTGATTGAAAAAATCAGCCTTCTTCCTGCCGGTCAGAACTTGCGCAGCGAGATTACTGGTTTCTGCCAGGATATGGGGCGTTGTCAAAATACGACTGAAATAACGCACATAGTCTGCCAGTAACTGAGCATCCTCAAATGCATATTTCTCAAGCCGTTTCCCCCCAATCATGTCAGGTTGAAATTTCGCAAACAACAGCAGCAACAACACATTGGTATCCAAAAGGATTCCATCGCCTTTATGACGATTGACATATCCAGTCAGCTGCGTAGCGAATGACGAACTCATTGAACTTGCCGCATGTCCATCTTCACAAACTCACCTGTGCTGGCGTCGATAAACACTGTTTTGTACACGCGGTTTTCAACTTGGGGCGTTTGCAACCCCAGGTTAGCAAGATCAAGCGTCCCATGATTTACTGTAGAAACACTTTTAGAACGATGAAACCCCAAAGTAACTGACCATAATTCATGGTCGCCTTCTGTCACCAATTCAATCTCTTCCAACGCCAACGCTTTAGGCAGATCGTCTTGGTATAGATCAATCAATGATTCTTTAGCATGACGCACAGCGTCTTTCACCGGAATACGAGACATTTAAATCTCCTTTATAAAGTTTAAATAACAAGGAGCCGGAGCCCCTCGTTCTTATTGGACAAAAATCTCTTTGATTTACAACACTTCAACGGCCAGCGCCGTCGCTTCGCCGCCGCCGATGCACAGCGTGGCAACGCCTTTTTTCAGGCCGCGCGCTTTCAAAGCGTGAATCAGCGTGACGATGATGCGCGCACCGCTCGCGCCAATTGGGTGGCCCAGCGCGCACGCGCCGCCGTTGACGTTGACGATGTCGTGGCTCAGGTTCAAATCAACCATCGCGGCCATCGGCACCACGGCGAAGGCTTCATTAATTTCCCACAAGTCCACGTCTTTCACGTCCCAGCCGATTTTTTTCAGCAGCTTTTGCACCGCGCCGATGGGGGCGGTGGCGAACCATTCAGGCGCTTGCGCGTGGGTGGCGTGGCCGACGATGCGGGCAATCGGCGTGAGGCCGAGTTCTTGCGCGGTCGAAGCGCGGGCCAGCACCAGCGCCGCCGCGCCGTCGCTGATCGACGAGCTGGACGCGGCGGTGATCGTGCCGTCTTTTTTGAACGCGGGCTTGAGCGATGGAATTTTGTCCAGCTTGACCTTGCCGGGGCCTTCGTCAATGCTGATGACGGTTTCACCGGCGCGGCTCTTGACGCTGACGGGGGCGATTTCAGCGGTGAACGCACCGGCTTCAATGGCGGCCTTGGCGCGCTGCACGCTGGCGGTGGCAAAGGCGTCTTGCTGCTCGCGGGTGAAGCCGTATTTGGCGGCGCAGTCTTCGCCGAACGTGCCCATCGAGCGACCCGGCTGGTAAGCGTCTTCGAGGCCGTCGAGCATCATGTGGTCAAAAATGCGGTCGTGGCCGATGCGGTAGCCGCCCC
>CAIYKK010000177.1 GCA_903926695.1 uncultured Burkholderiales bacterium | reverse complement strand
TGCTCGGGAGGAGGTAACACGGTGATGTCCTTGATGCGTTTGTCGTCGGTGGCGCTGGTTTTATCGACGCTCACATACCAGTTTTCAGGCGACGAATGGGCGGAGGTGGCTTTGGCGGTCATCACGGGTTTCCTTGGGTTTTAATTTCAGACAGTTTCAAAAATCAGTCAACAGCATCAAAAAGGCAAAAAAAAAACCGCCGGGGTTCGGCGGTTTTTTGAAAAGACTGGCTGCGTTTTCTTGGGGTTACGCAAATGTCTCTCTACCGCCGGAGGGGCTTGAGAACCAAAAGTAACCGAAATAAAATTTCGCCGAAGTCATGGGATGCAATGTAGCACAGCGAGGCAAAACGCTGGCGCCAGCGCGCTCAAGCCGTGCCGCCCACGGTCAGCCCGTCGATGCGCAGCGTCGGCTGGCCGACGCCGACGGGCACGCTCTGGCCTTCTTTGCCGCAGGTGCCGACGCCGCTGTCGAGCTTCATATCGTTGCCGATCATCGTCACGCGGGTCAGCGCGTCCGGGCCGTTGCCGACGATGGTCGCACCCTTGACGGGGTAAAGAATCTTGCCGTTTTCCACCCAATACGCCTGGCTGGCCGAAAAGACAAACTTGCCCGAGGTGATATCGACCTGACCTCCCGCAAAGTTGCTCGCGTACAGGCCTTTTTTGATGCTGGCGATGATTTCTTCGGGCTGCTTGTCGCCGCCCAGCATGTAGGTGTTGGTCATGCGCGGCATCGGCACATGGGCGTAGCTTTCACGCCGACCATTGCCGGTCGGGGCCACGCCCATCAGGCGCGCATTCATGGAATCCTGAATATAGCCTTTCAGAATGCCGTCTTCGATCAGCACGTTGCGCTGGCTGACGTTGCCCTCGTCGTCGATGTTGAGCGAGCCGCGCCGGTCGGCAATCGTGCCGTCGTCGAGCACCGTCACGCCCTTGGCCGCGACGCGCTCGCCGATGCGCCCGGAAAACGCGCTCGAACCCTTGCGGTTGAAGTCGCCTTCCAGCCCGTGGCCGATGGCTTCGTGCAGCAAAATGCCGGGCCAGCCGGGGCCAAGCACCACGGTCATTTGACCGGCGGGCGCGGGGCGCGCATCCAAATTGGTCAGCGCGGCGTTCACCGCGTCGTCCACGTACTGGGCAATCTGGCCGTCGTCAAAATAAGCCAGGCCGAAGCGCCCGCCGCCGCCGCCGGAGCCGCTTTCGCGTCGGCCTTTTTGTTCGGCAATCACGCTGACGCTCAGGCGTACCAGCGGGCGCACATCGGCGGCCAGCGTGCCATCGGCGCGCGCGACCATCACCACGTCGTATTCGCTGGCCAGACCGGCCATCACCTGCACGATGCGCGGGTCTCTGGCCTTGGCGAGTTTTTCGACTTTTTCCAGCAGCTGGACTTTGGCGGTGCTGTCGAGCGTGGCAATCGGGTCGAGGTCGCGGTAGAGCGAGCGGCTGGGGGCGATTTTTCGCGCCGGAGTTTTGACGCGGGCGACTGCGCTGGCGGCGGAGATGCTGCGCACGGTGCGCGCTGCGTCCAGCAGCGAGGCTTCGGAAATATCGTCAGAATAGGCAAAAGCAGTTTTTTCGCCGCTTACGGCGCGCACGCCCACGCCCTGGCCGATGCTGAAGGAGCCGCTTTTGACGATGCCTTCTTCCAGGCTCCAGCCTTCGCTGCGGGTGTATTGAAAATACAGATCGGCGTCGTCCACGCCGTGGGAAGTAATTTCCGCCAGCGCCCGGTTCAGGCTAGC
>CAIYKK010000176.1 GCA_903926695.1 uncultured Burkholderiales bacterium | reverse complement strand
TGCTGGTGCTGTTCATGCTGTTTCCGCGCATCGCGCCCCTGTGGGGCATGCCCGGCGACGCCATGACCGGGCGCAGCGGCCTGAGCGGGCAGATGACGGTCGGGGCGATTTCCAAGCTGGCGCTCAACGAAACCGTCGCCATGCGCGTGCGTTTTGACGGCAAGGCGCCGCCGCAGCGCGAGCTGTATTTCCGGGGGCCGGTGTTTTCCAGCTTTGACGGCAGCACCTGGCAGTCCGTGGCCACCCCGCAGTACCCGCTGCCCGCCAACCTGCGCGTCAGCGGCCCGCCAGTCACTTACCAAGTGACGCTCGAAGCCACCCAGCAGCCCTGGCTGTATGTGCTCGACGCCACGGCTGAAAGCCCGCAATTGCCCGGCTACACCAGCGCCATGCAGGACAACCTGCAGTGGATCACCAGCCAGCCGATCACCGAGCTGGTGCGCTACCAGGCCACCAGCTACCCGCAATTCAGCCACGGCCCGACGCAGCCCATGCTTGGGCTGAACGAGCTGGCCTATATGCCGCCCGGCTTTAACCCGCGCACCCAGGCGCTGGCCGACGAAATCCGGCGCGATCCGCGCTACGCCCAGGCCACGGCGGGCGCTTTGGTCGATCTGGTGCTGGCGCGCCTGCGCACCGGCGGCTACCGCTACACGCTGGCGCCGGGCGTCTATGGCAAACACACCGCCGACGAATTTTGGTTTGACCGCAAGGAAGGTTTTTGCGAACACATCGCATCGAGCTTTGTGATCCTGATGCGTGCGCTGGACATTCCGGCGCGCATCGTCACCGGCTACCAGGGCGGCGAACTCAACGGCATTGACGGCTTTTGGGTCGTGCGCCAAAGCGACGCCCACGCCTGGGCCGAAGTCTGGCAGGCCGGGCTGGGCTGGGTGCGGGTCGATCCCACCTCGGCGGTGGCGCCGGGGCGCACCGGCTCGTTTGAGCGGCTGACCGGCCCGCAGGACTTTGCCGGACAGGTTTTCGGCAATATCAGCCCCACGCTGGCGGCCCAGTTGCGCTCCGTCTGGGACGCGGCCAACAACTCTTGGTCCCAATGGGTGCTCAACTACAGCCAGAGCAAACAATTTAACCTGCTGAAAAACATCGGTTTTGAGTCGCCCAGCTGGGAAGACCTGAGCTATCTGATGATTGGCGTCATCGTGCTGGCCGCGCTGGCGGGCGGCGGCTGGACGCTGTGGGAGCGCGCCCAGCACGACCCGTGGCTGCGCCTGCTGGGTCAGGCGCGCAAACGCCTCGCGCTGGCGGGCATTGAGAGCACGCCCGCCACCTCGCCGCGCCAGCTCGCTCGCTTGGCGCTGGCGCGCCACGGCGATCAGGCGCAGGCTGCGCACGACTGGCTGCTGCAGCTGGAAACGCAGCGCTACAGCGCCAGTGACGCCACGGCCAAGAGCCAACGCCAGCAACTCAGGCTTCTCAAACAGCAATTGAGCCGCCTCAACTGGCCTGCTTAGAATCCACCAGCCTGACCGTCAGGCTCACCCACACTTCTTGCATGACACGCCAACCCCCTTTTTTCCGCCTCAAGCCCGCCCTTGTCCTGCTGACCGGCATGGCCTTGGCCGGCTGCATCAGCAAGCCAGAATCGCTGCCGACCAAACCGGCCAACCCCAGCGCGCAGGGCAAGGTTCAGACCGAGCCGCAACCCGCCACCCGGCCTTCCGCCCTGCCCGCTTCGCCTGCGGCACAGGCCGCGTCCGAGCCTGCGTCCGCGCCGAAGGCGCAGCCCACGGCACCCGCGCCCGGCGGCAGCTACGCCGCCCGCTTGGACGCGATGGCGTTTGCCGACGAGCTGGCCCGCCGCCACCGCCTCGATCCGCAATGGGTACGCCAGATCATCGGCCAGTCGCGCTTTAACGCCACCGTGGCGCGGCTGATGCAGCCGCCCACCAAAACCTTTGTCAAAAGCTGGCGCGTGTACCGCAGCCGCTTTATCGACCCGGTGCGCATCGCGGCGGGCGTGCGCTTTTGGCAGGCCAACGGGGCCACGCTGGCCCGTGCCGAAAAGGAGTACGGCGTGCCCGCCGAAATCATCGTCGGCATCATCGGCGTCGAAACCATTTATGGCCGTGACACCGGCACCTTTCGCGTGATGGACGCGCTGATGACGCTGGGCTTTGACTTTCCGGCCAATCACCCGCGTGCCGCCGAGCGCAGTGCTTATTTCAAAAGCGAGGTCGAGCAGTTTGTCGTGCTGCAAAGCCAGAACAAGGCCAACGCGCTGGACATCAAAGGCAGCTACGCGGGCGCGATGGGCCTGCCGCAGTTCATGCCGTCGAGCTGGGCCAAATACGCCGTGGACTTTGACGGCGACGGCACGATTGACCTGTGGAAAAGCCCGCCCGACATCATCGGCTCGGTGGCCAGCTACTTCAAGGCGCACCACTGGCAAAGCGGCATGCCCACACACTACCCGGTGACGCTGGACCGCAGCCGCCTGGACATGGAAGCGCTGATGGCGCCGGACATTGTGCCGACCTTCAGCGTGGCCAGTTTTACCGATAAGGGCGCCGTGCTCAAAGGCGCGGCGCTGCAGCACAAAGGCCCGCTGGCGCTGATCGAGCTGCTCAATGGCGCCGACGCGCCCGGCTACGTGGCGGGCACGGAAAACTTCTACGCCATCACCCGCTACAACTGGAGCAGCTACTACGCCATGGCGGTGATTGAACTGGGGCGGGAAGTGGCGGCGCGGGTCAAGCCCAGGGATTGAAGCCTTCGCGCAACCAACGCAGGCGCGCCTGACCCATTTTGAGCGACAAGCCTCGGGGTTCAGCCCGAGGTCTGAGCCCATTTTGAGCGACAAGCCTCGGGGTTTAGCCCGAGGTCTGAGCGATCAAGCCGGAACGGCTTGCCACTGAAAAACGCCTCGGCGATACTTCGTTGCCAAGACCTGA
>CAIYKK010000175.1 GCA_903926695.1 uncultured Burkholderiales bacterium | reverse complement strand
GCGTTGTCCAGAAACGGCCCGCCGCCGTCCCAAGTCGCCGCCTGGTAGCCGCGTGAATCAAACAGCCAGGCCAGGCCGTCGCGGATGTCGGGGTCGTCGTCAACGATGTGAATGGCGGCGCGGTGCATGGCGTTCCTTGGGTGTTTGAGTGGCTAAATCGGGCAGCGGCTCCGGCGGCGCTTCGGCCAGCGGCAGCCACACGGTAAAGCGCGCTCCGCCCAGCGCGGTGTCGCGGCCCACGTCGATGCGGCCATGATGCGCTTCAACGATGGAGCGGCAAATCGCCAGCCCCATGCCCATGCCGCCTTCCTTGTGGCTGACAAAGGCGTTAAAAATCTCGGCGCTGTCTTCTTCGCGTACGCCGGGGCCGGAGTCGGCCACCGTCAGCACGGCCATGCGGCTGGCCGGGTCGCTTTCGACTTCAACGCGCACCTGCGGCGCCCGTCCGCCTTGCGCGGCCCAGTCCAACGCGTTGCCACTCAGGTTGTTGATCAGGTGCTCCAGCAGCAGCGCGTCGGCGTCTATCCACAGCGGCTCGGGCGGCAGCGCCAGCGTCAGCGGTCGGCCCGGCAGGTCGGCGCTGCCTTGCGATGTGCGCCGCAGCAGGGCAATTAAATCGAGCCGCTGACGCGAAATCTCGCGCCGCCGCGCAAAGGCGTTGACGTGCTGGATGATGCCGCCCGCCCGTCCAGCCAGCCGCGCCATGCGCGCCACCACCGGCTCCATCTCCAGCAGGCTGATGCTGCCGCTGTGCAGCCGGTTCAAGAGGCCGTTGGCAAAGCTGCTCAGTGCGCCCAGCGGCTGGTTCAGTTCGTGCGCCAGCGTCGAGGCGACTTCGCCTACGGCCACCAGCCGCCCGGAGGCTTCGAGCTTTTCTTGCTGGCGCGCCGCCATGCGCTGGGCGCGCTTGCGTTCGCTGATGTCCATCACCGAACTCATCCAGCCGAGCTGCTGGCCGCTGGCGGCGCTGAGCGGCGCTTCGTGGATCAACACGTCGATCAGGTGGCCGCCTTTGTGCTGGAACTGCACTTCTACGCCTTCGTCGCGGGTGCCTTGGGCGATGATGCTGCGATGCACCAGGTTCAGCTCGTCGGTTTGCGCGGGCGGCCAGTAGGGCAGGGGCGCACGGCAGCCGACCAGCTCGCTAGGGCGGTAGCCGACCATGCGACAAAACGCTTCGTTGACGTAGAGGATTTGGCCGCTCTGGTCCCAGGCGCGCAGGCCGATGGTGACGGAGTTTTCCATGGCGGTGCGCAGCGCCACTTCGGCCTGCAGCAGCGCCTGCACCTGTTGGCGCTTGAGAAAATCGCGCCGCAGCGCGTACAGGCTGACCAGCATGCCGCCCAAAAACAGCAGCGCGACCAAAAAGAACATGCGCGGCACGGTGGCGGGCTGGGCCTGTAGCGCGACGACTTCAAGAAACAACTCGGTGCCCGGCAGGTTCATCGAGGCGCGGTATGCGCCAGCGGGCGGCGGCGTGAACGCGCCGCTGTCCATCTCGTCGGCCACCAGCCGCACGCGCTGGCTGAGCTGGAACCAGGCGGGCACCATCGCCTGCACGGCGCCGTCCATCGCCAGCGCGGCGAGGTAGTTGCCCGCGAACTGCCCGCGCTCGAAAAACGGCACGGCCAGCCAGACCACATCGCTGAATGTGCCGTCGGCGCGGCGCATAGGCCCGGCGTAGGCGGCGCGGCGCAGGCCGTGGGTGGTGTCTTGCATGGCGGCGAGCAGCTGGGCGTTGGCCGGGTGCGCGGCGCTGTCGCTCTGCCAGCGCGGCGGGGCGGCTTGCGCGTCTTTTTCATGCCCTGCGGGCAGCCAGCCGTGTACCAGCACCACACCAGAGGCGCGCCAGAGCAGACCGCCTTGGAGCGCAGCGGCAGGCGTGGCCGAAGCCGAAGCCACCGAATCCGGCGCAAAGGCCGCCTTTGCAGCATGGCCCAGCACCGCCTGCCGGGCCAGCACCACCAGATCGTCTTCAAGGCGGCGAAAGTGAAACTGCGCGCTTTGCTCCAGCCACTGCGCATCGGCGGCGTGGCGGCGTTCGTCCTCTTCGGCCTCGAAAGTGCTGAGGTAAAGCACCAGCATCACCACCGCGCCCACCAGCAGCACCAGCAAGCCCAACAGGCACAGCAAAGCGAGCCGGTTGCGGCTGGCGTGGTGCGGCGTGGACTGTTGCAGCAGCGCAAAGTCAAGCGGCTGGTCGGCGGGCAGGGTGGCTGGGACGGGCACGGGGTTCAGGCACGGCGTTGAAAAGCGATCCCCGCATAATAGCCAGCATGCTTTCTGCCGCGCTGCCCCCCGTGAATCAGCGCCGCCGTTGCCTGCACCGGGCGGCCTCGGCGCTGGCGGCTTCGGCGCTGGCTGCTTCGGGGGCGCTGGCCCAGCCCGCACGCGGCCTGACGCTGCGCTTTTCGCACGTCGTGGCCGACGCAACGCCCAAGGGGCTGGCCGTGCTGCGGTTTAAATCGCTGGTTGAGCAGCGCTCGGGCGGGCGCATTCAGGTGCTCAGTTACCCCGACGGCCAGCTCTACGGCGACCACGACGAAATGGCCGCGCTGCAACTCGGCGCGGTGGAAATGCTGGCGCCGTCGCTGTCCAAATTCGGGCGCATCGGGTTTCCCGAGTTTGAGCTGTTTGATTTGCCGTTTCTGTTTGGCAGCGTGGCCGATGTGCGGCGCATCACGCAGGGGCCGCTGGGCCAGCGGCTGCTGCAGGGCTTGAGCCGCCACGGGCTGGCCGGGCTGGGGTATTTTGACAACGGCTTCAAGCAGATGAGCGCCAATCGCCCGTTGCTCGTGCCCGCTGATTTTGCTGGCTTGCGCATGCGCGTACAGGCATCAAAGGTGATTGCCGCGCAGATGCGCGCCTTGGGCGCTCAGCCGGTCAGCTTGCCGTTCAGCGAAACCCGGCAGGCGCTGGCCAGCGGCGTGGTCGATGGCACGGAAAACCCGATTTCCAACTTCTGGACCCAGCGCATGCACGAGGTGCAAAGCGACTTGAGCCTGACCGAACACGGCTACCTCGGCTACGCGGTGGTGGTGAATCTGCGCTTTTGGCTCAGCTTGAGTGCCGCCGACCAGCTCCTGCTCAGGCTGGCGCTGGACGAGGCGCTGAGCTACGGCAACCAGATTGCCGATGCGCAAAACGCCCAGGCGCTCAAAGCCCTGCGCCAGCTTGGCAGCACGCGCATTCACACCTTGAGCGCCGGGCAGCGCACGCGCCTGCGCGAGGCGGTCGAGCCGGTTCACAGGGCGCTGGCCAGCCGCATTGGCGCGTCCTGGATGGATGCGCTGCGCGGCGCGCTGAAGCAGGCCGCAGGTTAACCCTAGCTGTGGAAGGCCACAGTTACCAAATCTCACGTTCGCCGCTAACCTTGCCTCACCCGCCTGGACAGGGGCTTGGCGCTGACGCGTCGGCAGCGCTGGCCGGGCATTTCATCCCCTCAACCGGAATTCATCACCATGAAAAAACTGACAGGGCACCTTTATTTTTGGGTGCTGATCGGCATTATTACGGGCGGCCTGATCGGCTTTTTTGACCCCAAGCTCGGCGCCAGCCTCAAGCCGCTGGGCGACGGCTTTATTGCGCTGATCAAAATGCTGATCAGCCCGGTGATTTTTTGCACCGTGGTGCTGGGCATTGCGGGCGCGGGCGACATGAAAAAAGTTGGCCGCGTGGGCGGCAAGGCGCTGCTGTATTTTGAAGTGGTGTCCACGCTGGCGCTGGGCGTCGGTCTGGTCGTGATGCACACGCTGCGTCCGGGCAGCGGCTTTAATGTCGATCCGACCACGCTGGACCCCAAGGCCGTGGCCGGTTACGCCAAGGCCGCTTCCGAGCAAAGCACGGTTGATTTTGTGCTGCACATCATTCCCAAGACGTTTGCCGACGCTTTCACCGGCTCGGGCGATTTGTTGCAAGTGCTGCTGCTGGCCATCTTGTTTGGCTACGCCATGATGCACATGGGCAAAATCGGCAACCCCGTGCATGTGCTGATCGAAGACATCTCACACATTTTCTTCGCCATGATGGGCACCGTGATGAAGCTG
>CAIYKK010000174.1 GCA_903926695.1 uncultured Burkholderiales bacterium | reverse complement strand
GCTGATGGGCCTGGTGACTAAAAACGCGATTTTGCTGGTGGACTTTGCCATCCGCATGCGCGAGGACGGCGTGGACGCGGACGGCCAGCGCATCCCCGGCATGGCGCGCCCTGAAGCGCTGCTGCTGGCCGCCAAAGTGCGGCTGCGCCCGATTTTGATGACCACGCTAGCGATGATTTTTGGCATGGTGCCGCTGGCTTTTGCGCTCAGTGAGGGCTCGGAGCAGCGTGCGCCTATGGGCCAGGCCGTCATCGGCGGTGTCATTACCTCGTCGCTGCTGACGCTGGTCGTCGTGCCCATCACCTACTGCTATCTGGACGATCTGGCCCAGTGGCTCAAGCGCAAATGGCGCGGCCCAGCGCGTCAGGCTGACGCCACCGGCCCCGTCTAAAATCAAAAGTTGCGCCTGACGCAGGCCTTTTCACCTCTTTTTTATTCACCGCCCAACCACCAAAGTCCGCCATGAACTACGAACAAGCCCGCTTCAACATGATCGAGCAGCAAATCCGCCCCTGGGACGTGCTCGACGGCCAGATTCTTGCCCTGCTGGCCGTTGTCCAGCGCGAAGACTTTGTGCCGCCTGCCTGCAAGGCGCTAGCTTTTGTTGATATGGAAATCCCGCTGCCACCGCAAGCCAACCCCAGCCAGTGCATGCTCGCGCCCCGCGTCGAAGCGCGCCTGCTGCAAGACCTGGCCGTACAGAAGCATGAAAAAGTGCTGGAAATCGGCACCGGCTCGGGCTACATGGCCGCGCTGCTCGCGCACCGCGCCCAGCAAGTCATCACGCTCGAAATCGACCCGACGCTGGCCGAAACCGCCCGCAAAAACCTGCAAAAAGCCGGTATCTACAACGCCGAAGTGCGCGTGGCCGATGGCGCTGGCCCCGCCGTGAGCGACGGCCCGTTTGACGTGATTGTGCTCAGCGGCTCCGTGGCCGAAGTGCCCGCTTCGCTGCTGGCGCAATTGAAAGTCGGCGGTCGCCTGAGCGCCATCGTTGGCGAAGAACCCATGATGCGCGCCACGCTCATCACCCGCGTCGGCCCCGACGCCTGGGCCACCACGCAGAGCTGGGACACCATCGTGCCCCGCCTGCTGAGCTTCCCCGAGCTGACCAAATTCGCGTTCTGAACGCCCGTCCATGATTCCCCAACTCCCCCTCTCGCGCTTTGCTGACTGGCGCGACAGCGCCGCCGCAGCCGCCGCGCCCGGCACGCTGCCCGTCGTGCTCGACGTGCGCGAACCGTCGGAACTGCAGGCGGCTTCGGTCAAGGAAGACGGCTTCACGCTGGTGGCGATTCCGATGCGCGAGATTCCGGCGCGCCTCGCTCAATTGCAGGCCACGCACGGCATCGACCACCCGATAGGCTGCCTGTGCCACCACGGCATGCGCAGCTTGCAAGTAGCCACTTACCTAGCGCAGCACGGTTTTGGCGATGTGGTCAACCTGCAAGGCGGCATCGACGCCTGGTCGCAGCTGGTTGATCCGTCTGTGCCGCGCTACTGAAAAACTCTCCCCGCTTTTTTTAACCTTCCGCAGGATTTTTATGCCGCTGCCACGCCCATTGCCAACGCTTTTTTCGTCAAGATTTTCCCTGTCTATGGCGCTGGCGCTGGCAGTCAGCGGCGTGGCCCCACTGGCGCAGGCGCAAAGTCTGGCCGAGCTGTACGAATCGGCCAAAGCGTTTGACGCCACCTATCAATCGGCGCAGCTGCAGTACGACGCCAATGTCGCCCGCGCCGCTCAGGCCAAGGCCGGTATTTTGCCCAGCGCCGCGCTGTCGGCGGGCGCTTCGCGCATTGGGCTGGACAGCAGCCTGCCAGCCAACGCCACCCACTACAGCACCCAAAACGCCACGCTGAGCGCCAGCCAGCCGTTGTATCGCCCCGCCAACTGGGCCACGTTTTCGCAAGGCCAAAAGCAGGTCGAACTGGCCCGCGCCCAGTTTGAAGCCGCCGAGCAGGATTTGATCGTCCGCACCAGCCAGGCCTACTTTGACGTGCTGGCCGCCCAGGACACGCTGACCTTTGTGCAAGCCCAGAAAGCCGCCGTGGCCGAGCAGCTCGCGTCGGCCAAGCGCAATTTTGAAGTCGGCACCTCCACCATCACCGACACCCGCGAAGCGCAGGCGCGCTATGACTTGGTGACGGCGCAAGAAATCGCCGCCGACAACGACCTGCGCGTGAAAAAAATCGCCCTCGACCAGCTTGCAGGCGTGACCGAAGCCAAACCGACACCGCTGCGCGCCCCCGTCAGCCTGCCGCCCGTGGTGCCCGCCGATATCGGCGCGTGGGTGCGGCAGTCCGAAAGCGGACACCCCACCATTCGCCAAGCCCAAAGCGGGCTGGACATTGCCGAACTGGAAGTGACCAAAGCCGAAGCAGGCCACAAGCCCACGCTAGACGCCACCGCCAGCTACAACGTCACCAAAAATCCGCCGAGCAACACCTCCTCCCGCCTGAATACCAGCAGCGTCGGCTTGGTGTTCAACGTACCGCTGTTTGCCGGTTTTGCCGTCCAGAACCGCGTCAAAGAAACCCTGTCGTTGCGCGACAAGGCGCAAAGCGACCTCGACGGCGCGCGGCGCAGCGTGGCGCAGGCCACCCGCACCGCCTTTTTGGGCGTCCAGTCCGGCCAAGGGCAGGTCAAGGCGCTGGAAGCCGCCGAACTCTCTAGCCAAAGCGCGTTAGAGGCCAACCGGCTGGGCTACCAGGTCGGCGTGCGCATCAACATCGACGTGCTCAACGCCCAGAGCCAGCTCTTTCAAACCAAACGCGATTTGGCGCAAGCGCGCTACAACGTGCTGCTCGGCGGCCTGCGCCTGCGCCAGGCCAGCGGCAGTTTAAGCGCGGCGGATTTGCAGCCGATTAATGGGCTGCTGGCGCGCTGATAAAAATCGCCGCCTGAAAACTCGCTAAATTTATTTAATTTACTAAAAAACCAAGGGAATCATGATTTACAGCAACGCTTTTCAGACAGAAAAAAATAGAATTATTGAAGAACTGAAATTTCAGAATAGCTTTCTCGAAAAACTCATTTCGAATAATTTTCGGGCAAATATTTTTAACACAGATCAGCTTGATAAACTGCGATCCATTTCTGATAAAAACGACAAGTATCGTAAAAAAATAGAAAGCAATGAGTTTGAAATCGCTATTGTTGGGCTTGAAAAAGCAGGCAAATCAACCTTTGCCAATGCTTTAATTGAAAGCAACGTTCTTCCATCTGCGCCAGAGCGTTGT
>CAIYKK010000173.1 GCA_903926695.1 uncultured Burkholderiales bacterium | reverse complement strand
CTTTGAGATTCGCGTGGCGAGCTGCGAGGCGCATCTGTGCTGCGGCTCGGCGGGCACTTATTCGGTGCTGAACCCGGAGATTTCTTACCAGTTGCGCGACCGCAAGCTGGCCAATCTGGCCGCCAGCGGGGACGCTGCCGCGCCCGAAGTGATTGTGTCGGCCAACATCGGCTGCATCACGCATTTGCAAAGCGGCACGAAAACGCCGGTGCGCCATTGGGTCGAGGTGCTGGACGCGGCGCTGCAGGGCGCAGGGCTGGCGGGCTCGAACAGTTAACCGCCAGCCTTCAAGGTTCAGGAAAAAAGCCGCCCTTCCCGTTCAGGTCAGGCGGCAGGGAGCGCCTGCTCACCAGGCGGGTGCCGGAATCGTGGCCGTGCCACTGGCGCCCAGCGTCACGGTCGAAATCACCTGCGCGCCATAGGTTTCCTTGGCGGTGCCGTAGCTGATCCCGGTCAGCGGCGCTTTGACCGGCTTGACGGTCTTGAGCGCAATGGTGTTCGCCGTGCCCAGCATCAGGCGGGCGCTGACGCCCGAATCGTTGTACACCATCCGGTCGGCCATCAGGATGCCCGTTTCATGCTGGCTCGGGTTGCGGATCGGCAGCTTGTACATGGCGTTGTACTTTTTCATCGTCGCGTTGATCAGGTCGCCCAGCAGCGAGTTCTTGTTGTCGTAGGCGCGCAGGTTGGACTGGTGGAACATGACCGGATTCAAGTCGAACTTGAGCAGGTAGCGCAGCCAGATTTCCGACTCCTTGTCCAGCACTTCGGCGTAGGTCAGCGCGTGGTCCCAGGTTTGGAACAGGCCGCCCGGCGCGTAAAAGTAGTTGTATTCCGAAATCCATTCGGTGGGCGTGGACACGTTGTAGTACAGGTTGGTCGGGTAGCGCGGAATGATCAGGATGCTGGGCTGGAAGGTGCTGTAAAACCCGGTGTTGGGGCTGGGGTTTTTCCAGCCGGGCTGCGAGGTGTCCGACAGGATGTAGCGGATGCCGAAATCCTTGGCCGCACGCAGAAACTCCGGGTTGTTCAGCCCCGAGATTTCGGGCTGGATCATGCTGTCCTTGGCGTACTGGGTGAACTTCATCTGCAGCGCCACCTGGTGATTCAAGCTCAGCTGCGTCGTCGCGTCGGCATAGGTAATGTCGGTCAGCAACGCGTGTTCATAGGTGTGGCTGATCCATTTGAACTGGTTCGGGCTGTTGCGCACCGCCGTGGTGAAGGTGTCGTTCGGGTAAATCCCCGTGGAGCCGACGCCATTGAAGGGCATTTCCAGCCGAATCTGCGCGGTGTTTGTGTTCGCGGCGCGCAGGGCGTTTTGCCAGATGATGAGCTTGGCGTAGTCGTTGCCCGTCGTGCGGTATTCGATGCCGGTTTGATCGGACAGCTTGACCGGATCCCAGATGTCGTCGCCGATCATCACATCATCGGGCTGGGCGTTCAGATACACCTTGCGCTCGCCGAGGAAAAAGCCCTTGCTCACCCAGTTGATCACGCCGTAGCCCAGCAGCAGCGTGTGCGTCAGCTCCGGGTTGCCGTCGGTCGTGATGGCCAGATTCTGGCGCCCGTCGGGGTAGGTGTAGATGGACGCGAGGCTGTAGCCGTCGGCGGTGTCCAGCAGCGAAACCGGGTTGCCCGTCGCAGTCGGCTTGACCAGGTAAGTCCACGAGCCTTTGATGGCGATGGGCGTGGCCGGGTTCAGGTAGCCAAACACCTGCTGTCCGGCTGTCGTCAGGGTGCCCTGGACTGGCGTGTAGTTGGTGTCGGCGGAACTGATCGGCGTCAGGCCATAGGTGTCGGGCGCGCCAGCCGGGTAGGTGTAGAGCGTGGCCTGACGCACCCGGAAGTCGGTTTCGTACTGCCAGAGCATTTGCCATTGCGCCTGGGTCAAGGCGCTTTGCCAGCCGCTGGCCGCGTTGTAAGCGAGGTTGCCGGTGGTGAGCAGGATGCCTTGGTAGCGCCCCGCGCCCAATCCATCGGACAGGGTTTGCGCCGTCAGCGGCGTCTGGCTGGCAATCAAGGTGTCGTAAGGCACGCCGATCTGGTTCAGGATGGACTTGATGCCGGCAAACACCGGCTCATTGCCGTCGGAGGCGATCACCAGTAGCTTCATGTCGATGGAGCGCGGGGTTTCGGCCCGCGCTGGCAGCAACGCAAAAGCGGCCAGAAACATCGCCGCCATGATGATCTGCGCGGCGCGCAGCATCCAGCGGAAAAACGACTGGGGCAGCGAGCCGCCCGGCCCGGCGCCGCTGCTAGCGGGCAGCGCGCGGCTTACATAAAAAAGCTGCAGTTTCATGATGAACTCCAAGGTGAAAAAAGGTTGAATCAGGCATATTCAGCGCAGCGCACGCACCAGTTGCTGGGGCTGGGTTGAGGGTGTTTCGGGCTTGGCCAGGCCGCGCTTGGTGGCGCGGTGCTTGTGCGGCGTTTTGGCTTGGCCGGGTGCAGCGAGGGCGGACTGCTCCGCACCGTTCGGGTCGGGCGGGGTGGACGGCGCCTTGGGCGCGGCCTGCGTCGGCATCTGGGAGGCCAGAAATGCCAGCGTCAGGACGGCTTTGGCGGGTGAACTCCAGGCGGAGGAAACGCGAAGCGAAGAGGTCATAAAAGCTCCTTGAGGGAAGTGAACAAACAACGCGGAAAAACTCGGGCGCGGCGCGGCTTCAGCGCAGGCGCAGGAGGGAGAAGAAAAAAGGATGGCTGCGGATAACGTGTCCTCCTTTACTAAACAACCGGCTGCAGCATGAAGGTTTCATAGTCCAGCTGGTCGAGTTTTTGCGACAGAATGAGCAGGCCCATGCTGCCCGTCAGCAGCACGGCCAGCGCAAAGCCGTAGCCGAAAAAAGCCGGGCCAAGATGCAAAGTCAGCAGAGAAAACAGCGTGTTGGACACCAAAAACAGCAGGCACAGCTGAAAAGCGGCGCGGCGCTGGTCGAGGTAAAACAGCACATTGAGCACCGTCAGCAGCAGCAACTGCACGGCCACGGCCAGCAGGTCGATGTTGAGCAGGACGCGGTAAATCGGCGCGATGTCAAACCACGCCAGCAGCTCCTCGCCCATCAGCAGCAAAATCACCGTGGTCGCGCCCTGCACCTTGAAGATGGCAAACATGCCGCCGCGCACGGCCTCGACCAGGTCTTTGCGCGCCGCCATGATCTGGGCCAGCGTGCCGCCGTTGGTGATGGTCAAATAAAAACGCTCGCACTTGCCCGCAAAATCGGTTTCGATGCGGATCAAAAAAACCGCCATGCCCGGTATCAGCGACAAATAGCTCAGAAAAATCGGCAGGTCGTAAATCGGCGAGGCGCGCAACGGCCCGGCCACATCGACGCCGGTGAACGGATCGGCCCAGAAAATGAACTTGTCCGCCCAGGCGCCGACGTTGTAAAAAAGCCCGGTCCAGATCAGGCTGGGGAACATCTGGCCGCGCCGCAAAAAGTCGAACGAGACCATCAAATCGCCCGGATACTGGCGCACCACCAGCGCCAGCAGCGCAAAAAACAGGCACGCCTGGCCGATCACAAACCCCAGCAGCAGGCCGCTCAGCCCAAAGCCGCGCAAGCCCAGCGACACGCCCACGGTCATGGCGTAGCCCATCAAAAACACCAGCAAAATGTGCTGATAAGCCTTGATGGCGGAGGCAAAAATCACCACCATCCAGATGCCGCACAGAATGACAAAACCACTGAGCATGCACTGGCGGTACAGCAACGGGCCGTCAAACCACAGCGCCAGCGCGACCGCGCCCACCGCACCGGCAGCGGCAAACGTCACGACCAGCGCGCCAAACAGATTGGCCAGAATCAGCCGGGGCCGCTGCTCAAACAGCCGGTCGGCGATAAAGCGGGTGAACATCAGCTGCAGCGGGCTGGTCAAAATCAGCGAAAACGCCATCAGGTACGTCACCGACACCTGAAACTGGGCCACGGCGTCCGCTGGCGCGCTGCGGCGCGTGTTGATCAGGCCGATGGCCAGAATCGCCACAATCGACAGCACCCACGGCCCGCTGCCGATGACGGCAGCAAACGTGTACGCCTGCAGCCGCCCGCTCAGGGTGTCTTTGCTGAACATGCGCCGCAGTTCAAAACCAATGCCAGCCATCAGCGCGCTCCCATCGTTTGGTAAATAGCGCGGTAGCTGTCAATCACCCGCGACTGCTGGTAATAACGCTCGACGCGGTCAATACCCGCCTGCTGCGCAGCGCGCCAGCGTGCGGGGTCGGTCAGCAAGTCGAACGCGGCGCGGGCCAGCGCATCGTGATCGACGATAGGAACGACATCGCCAGCGCGGCCCAAGGCGCAGTCGGCGGGCTCCTTGCCGTCGATGAGGTCGCGGCAGGCACCGACATCGGTGGCCAGCACCGGCAGGCCGCTGGCGTGGCTTTCGAGAATCGCCAGCGGAAAGGCTTCGCTGATTGACGTGAGCAGCAGCAGGCCCAGTTGCGGCAAAAAATCTTCAACCTTTTGAAAACCCAAAAAGCGGATGCGGTTCTCCAGCCCCAAGCTGCGCACCAGCGCTTTGCATTCTTCGGCATAGGCCGGGTCTTCCTCTTCCGGGCCGATGAGCCAGCCTTCGACCTCCGGCAGGCGCACGGCCAGCGCGCCGACGGCGCGGATAAAAGTCTTGATGTCCTTGATCGGAACAATGCGCCCAATCAGGCCCAGCACCATCGGCGTGGCTTCGGGGCGCCGGGCGCGCAGCGGGGCAAAGCGCGCCACATCGACGCCGTTGGGAATGATGCAGGTGCGCTCGGGCGCGGCACCGTCGCGGATCTGGCGCTGGCGGTTTTGCTCGTACAGGGCGATGACCGGGTCGGCCTGGGCGTAGGTCAGGCGTCCCATGCCCTCGAACAGGCGCACCCACATCTGATCGTAGTGCTCCATGCCAGTCTCGGGCAGGGCGCTGAACCAGCCCTGCTGCTCGCGCAGAAACAGGGACTGCAGCTCGATCTTGCGTTCTTTGGTGTAGATGCCATGCTCGGTGAGAATCAGCGGGCGCCCGCTTTGCTGGCTGAGCATGGCGCCCAGCAACCCGGCGTAGCCGGTCGTGACGCTGTGAAACACACGCGAGGGCGCAATCGTGCGCGCAACGGCGGCCAGCTTCATCAGCGGCGTGTGCATGTTGCGCACCGCCCAGAAGTAGGCGTGAAACGAGGCGTCGGGGCAGTGGCGCGCATAACTCTCGGTGATTTGCTGCCAGGCGGCCTGGCTGTGGAAAAAATCCTGGCTGCATTGGCCGCTGGCCTGGCCTTTTTGCAGCAGCGCCTGATCCAGCCAAGCGCTCTCGGGCGCGCCCTGGGGATCACGAAACCACTCGTGCAGCCGGGCGCTGGCGGCGAAATAAGCCGGGTCGCCGGGGCGCGCCGTGGGCACGCCGGACGCAGCGCCGTCCATCAGGTAATGGCAATGCAAGCTGCACACATTGGGCGGCAGGATGTAGCGTGGCGCCTCTCTGGGGGGGCGTTCGGCGCCCAGGTACACCAGCGCAAAGCGCACTTCGGGCAGCCCTTCGATCAGCTGATGCACCCAGCCGGACACGCCGCCGCGCACAAAGGGGTAAGAGCCCTCCAGCAGCAGCGTGACATCGGCCTCGTAGTTCAATGCGCTCATGCCTGCGCTCCCGACCAGTAAGTGGACAATTTATTGGGCGCGGGCGGACGGACGCCGTCAGCTCTGGCCAGATGGCGCCTGACATCGCCGTAGCGCTGGCGGTGAAAGGCAATCTCGGCAAGCATGGCGGCGACCTGGCGCACATCGGTGCCGCAATGGCGCGCACGCTCGAACGCCGCGCTGGCCGCGTCAAACTGCAGCTGCGCCAGCAAAATCTGGCCAGCCAAAAACTGCAAGCCGCCATCGCGCGGGCGCAGCGCCAGCGCCGCCCGCACATGCTCGTGGGCGCGGCGGCACAGCGAAATCAACGCATCGCCCTGCGGATCGCCCAGCTGGGCCAGCTCCCAGTAGTCATGCGCCAGCGCCTTGTGCTGCAGAAAGGACGGCTCGGGCGCGCCGCTGGCAGGCTCCCCTTGCTGCAGGCGCATGCGCGCTTCGACGGCTTTTTCCTTGCGGTTGAGCAGCGCGTAGGCGAGCAGGCGCACCTCGTCGTCCGGGTCTTTGAGCGCCAGACGCAGCAGCGGCACGGCTTGGCGCGCCTCCAGCGAGAGCGTGGCGATCAGCGCATGGATGCGTTTTTGCGGATCAGCGGCATGCTGCAGGGGCGCGGCCAGATCGCCGCCTTTAAAAAGCGCGGCGCGCCCTGGCAGCGGGGCCGGTTTTTCCGGCAGGCCGGGCGTGCGTGTGTGCTGCCAGCGGCTGGAAAGCGCGGCCCGGCCCGGCCAGCGCAGCGCTGGCACCAAACAGGCCAGAAAACCAGCCATTCCCAGCACCGGAATGAACACGATGCCCAGAAACACAAACACCCTCGCGTCCAGCGCTGGCGTGCGCAGCGCCTGCGGCAGCAGCGCCACCAGCGCCATCGAAAACAGCAGGCAGACGGCGACATGCGCCGCCAAGAGCGCCGCCAGTTGCCCCAGAGACAGCGCCAGCCCCGGCGTGAGCGCAAACAGCGCCGCCTCCAGCAGCAGGGCCGTCACGCACAGCAGCCACGGGTACTTCATAGCGCCACCTTGGGCGGTGATGTGTGCAGCGGGTCCAGCTCGGCGGCGGCGACATTCAGGGCTTCGATGCCGCACGCGGCGCTGACTTCGGCCAGCAAATCGGCGGCACTGCGGTTTTCGCACAGCAGCCACTGGCGGGTGGCAACGCCGCGCATGAGCGAGTGGCCGCCAGCGTCTGCGCTGTCCAACCGCGCCAGGTAACTCTTGACGCCAGCCTCATCGGTCAGCGGCAGCAGCGTCAGCACCACGGGCTGGCCCTTGCGGTCAAAGCAGACCCAGCTCTGATCCAGCCCCCGGCTGCCGCTGGCGCAATGGGTGACGCTGGCGTCGGGGCTGGGCGCATCGACGACCTTGCAGGCAATCAAGGCGGCGGGCAGGCCGTGGCGCTTGAGATCGGCCAGATTGCGCGCCAGACGCTGGTGCAGGCCGCCGTTGCCTTGGGCGGCGTGGGCCGTGTGCAGCCTGCGCGCCAGAATGTCGCCGATGTGGCGGCCCAGCAGGCCCAGCAGCTCGAACGTGTCCTGATGCACGTTCAGAAACGGCATGTCGTTGATGCTGACGACGCCGTACACATGGCCGCTGGCGTCAATCAGGGGAACCACGGCGATGACACGCTCATGCACGGCGTCGTTGCCCGCCTGCACACTGGTGAGCGTGCCGGTGCGCAGCGTCTCGCGCAGCAGCGGGTTGAACAGCGACAGGCCGGTGCCGGTGCCGACCGTGGCCACGGCGGGCAGCTGCAGCCCGCCGCGCTCGTTCAGCGCATACACGGCGGCGGCGTGCAGGCGCCCGGCGTCCACCATGATGTCGAGCAGCCATGAGCCGATGCCGCCCAACGGCTCCTTCTGGGTGCCGTCCCACACCGGCTGACGCAGTTTGAGCCGCTGCAGCGCGCTGCGCAGGCTGCTGGCGCTGCCCGCCAGACGCCGCTCTAGCTGTGCATGCGACACCTGCAGCAGCTGATAAGCACCAGTGAACTGCTGCAGCCGCGTCTGGTGGTAGTGGCGCAGGTAGCGCAGACGCTGCACCTGGCCCGTCCAGCGATCCCGCGCCTGCCCCGCGCACATCCCGATCAGCAGCAGCGCAATGCCCTGGGCTTTCGGAAATTGCGCCAGCAGCTCCGGCCTGAAGACCGTCAGCGCGGCCAGCGTGCCCCACGTCAAGGCCGCGCTGCCCGTGCCCGCCCAAAACCCATAATGCAGGCCCAGCAGCAGCGGACTCAGCGCCAGCAGCGCCAGCACCAGCGGCAGCGACTGCGCCGGGCTGAACCACACCAGCGCAGCCGGAAGCAGAGCGCCAAAAACCGCCATTTCCAGCGCGGCCCCGAGGGTCAGCCGGGCGTCGGCGCCGGGTGTGTCCAGGCGCGGGGCGGTCGCGCCGCCAAGGCTGGCGTCGGCAGCCGACGGCGCACGCTCGGGCAGGCGCATGCGCGGCACCGGCCATTTGGCGCGGAGAAACAGCGGCCGGGTGAACCCGCTCAACCCGCCGAAAGAAAGCATCCATTTCATACAAACTCCTTGAGTCGCCGTGCGTCAAAACTCATGCCGATACCAAACGCCCAGACCGCGATTGGCCTGCGTGGACACGCCGCCCTGGACGTTGGTGTAAAACCCTTCCAGCCTGATCTGGCCCGCCCGCTTCACCGGCACGCTCACCCCGGCGCGCAGGCTGTAGGCGCGCTCGTTGGCGGGCCACTGGCGGCCGACCCAGCCGTCGAGCGTGCCCTGCGCGCCCCCAGGCTGGCCGTAGCGGTAAGTGGCGCCGACGCCCAAGGTGCTGAAACGCGGCGACAGCACGCTTTGCACCGAAGACGGAGGCAGCTGCAGCGAAGCGGCCAGCGCGGGCGGCAGTTGATCGGCCAGGCGGTTTTCTTCCGTGCTGCCGGACAGGCGCAGCCGCCAAGCCGGATTGCTTTTCAGCAGCGTGACGCCCGCCTCGCCTTCGAGCCGCCAGCCGTTGCCCAGCGTGTCGCCGCTGCGGGTGTTAAAGCGCTGCCCGGCCAGCTCCATGCGCGCATAGGTCGCCTCGCTCGGGCTGGCGCTCAGGCTGAGGGCCGCTTTGTCCTTGCTGCCGAAGGCGCGCAGGGCGGAGGTTTCTTCCGTCAAGGCGTTGACCGACAAATTGAGCTTCGCACTCAGGCGCGGACTCAATGCACGCGTCCACTCGACGCGCCCGTAGTTCAGCGAGGTGTCGGTGCGCTGGTTGCGCCCGACGGTCAGGCGCAGCGGGTCGCCGCCCACAGAAACTTCGGCCTGCGCCGAGACATCGTTTTCGCTCAACCCGTCGGCGGCTTTCAGCGGGCCGCTGTCGGTGCGCAAATCGTTGTGCGCCAGGCGCACGGTGGCGCGGCCAGCGTCAAAGCCAAAGCTGGCGCTGGCTTCGGTATGCCCGATTTTCAGATCCGACAGGTTTCTGGCCTCGTAGCCCGCCTCGATGTGGCTGGCCAGTTGCGTGCGCAGCTGGTCGCGGTGCTGGCGCAGACGCTGGGCTGATTCGGTGTCGGCCTCGGCGTCGAGCAGGCTTTTTTCGGTCAGTGACAGCGCCAGCAGCCGGTGCCCGAGCTGGCGCAGCGCGGCGACCTGATCTGGCGGGGACAGCTCGTTGCCGCGTGACTGCAAAATCTCTTCCAGCGCGGGCCTGTCGTTTTGCGCCAGCGCCACGGCCAGCGGCTGGTAAGCGGGCAGCTGGCGGTGCGCGGCTTTGGCGCGCTGCAGCCAGTTGTGGGCCTGGTCGAACTTTTCCTGGCTCAGGCTGGAAGCCACCAGCAGCTGGTACACATCGGCGCCGTCATGCCCGCGCCCGAGCATCTGCGCGAGCACCTGGTCGCTGGCAGCCGGGCCGTCGAACTCGCGCACAAGGGAGGCGTAGGCCAGCAGCAGCCCTTTGTCGCCTTTGCTGCCCTTGCCGTCCTGGCCGCTGGCATTTTTCGAGTCTGCGGCGCCGAGCCGGGTCTTCAGGCGCGGCAGGAGCGCGCTGCGCTGGCGTCGGGCGGCCTCGGTCTGCCCGGCCTGTTCCAGCGCCTGGGCGTAGCTCAGGGACAGCAGATCGTCCTGCGGCTTGGTGCCCGCCTGCTGGCGCTCGAACCAGACCAGCGCCTCATCCGGCTTTTTGAGCTGCAGCAGCGCCATCGCGTAAACGGGCCAGTACGCGGGCTGCGTCTGCGCATCGGCCTGCCACTGGCGCAGGTAGCTGTCAAGCTGGGACGCGTTGCCGCCGTCGATTTCCAGCCATAACAGCTGCACCCGGCTGGGCACCGAAGCGGGGTTCAGCGCCAAGGCGCGCCGGTAAGCGGCGCGGGCCTGCGGCACGCTGGCGTCATGGCTGGCGAGCTGCGCCTGAAGCTGCCAGTACATCTCGCTTTTGGCGAACTTTTTTTCATCGGTTTTGGCCAGATGCGCGAGGCGGCGCAAGTCCTCCCACGCCGAGGCCTGCGAGGCCGCATCCATCGCCAGCAGCAGCCAGCGCGCATCGGCCAGCCGCTCATAAGCCTGGGTGCCGATGGCAATGGCCTCTTGGGGCTGCTCGCTGGCGTTGTGCAATTCGATCAGCCGCTCCATCGCCACCGCGTTGAATGAACCGGCCTGCCAGACCGTGCGATAGGCCTGCAGCGCATCGGCGCGGGAGTCGCGCGCCCAAGCGACATCGCCCACCGCCTGCCAGTAAGCCGTGTCGGCAGGCTTGGCCTGGGCGCGAACCTGCTGCAGCAAAGCCCAGGCTTGGTCCAGCCTTTTGAGCCGCGCCAGCAACCGGGCCTGGCGGTGCGCCAACTCCAGCGGGCTGATCAGCCGGGGGTTCATGGTTTGCCAGACAGCCAGCGCGGCGGACACGTCGCCCTGCCGCTCCAGCGCCCCGGCCAGCACCTCGCCCTCCATCGGCTGCAGGGCGTGGCGCTTGCGGTACTCGGTGAAAAACGCGATCACCGGCCCAGGGGCGGCGCTGCGCGACTGGATCACGGCCAGCGCGGCGGACTCGTTGGGCTTGAGGGGCCGCTTTTCCAGCGCCTGACTGGCCAGCGCCAGCCACAGGCTGTCGTTGCCGGTGTCCAGCGCCAGACGCAGCGCGTTGTCCATCGCCTCCGAATCTGACGCGTCGCGGGCCAGCAAGCGCCACTGTTCGAGCGCAATGCCGGGTTTACCAGCCCATTCGGCGGCGCGGGCCAGACGGGCGTGGTGCGTGGACTCGGCAGGCTCCAGCGCAACCAGACGCGAGGCCAGTTGCAGCGCGGCTTGGCTGTCTTTGGCGGCGGCTTCGCGGTCGAACTGACCGGCCAGCGCCTGCGTGTCGTCCGGGAGCAGCGCCACCAGTTGGCGGCCCAGCCGTCGGGCCGTGACGCTGTCGTTTTGCGACACGGCGACCGCCACCGCACGGCGCAGGAACTGCGCATCGCCCACAAAGCGTGGCGCGGCGGTGTTGACCAGCGCCAGCGCACGTCCGCCCTGGTTGGCCGCGAGGTAGGCGTCCAGCGCCAGCAGGGTGTATTTGCGCTGGCTGGGGGCGTCGCTGACGGCATTGAGCGCGGCCTCTTCATAAACCGGCGCGGCGCGCTCGGGCGCGTTGCTGGCCAGATACTGCGTGGCGGCCAGCTCCAGCCAGTGCTGGCGCTGGGCGGCATCGGTGGCGGCGAGCTGGTGGTAAATCTGCGCTGCCGGGCCGGGCAGCGTCACCGCCAGGCTGATGGCGGCCAGCCGCTCCAGCGCGGGCTGCTTGAGCGGCTCGCGGCGCAGAGCTTCGATCTGGGCGGCAATGCGGCCCTTGACCACGGCGCGCTGCGGGCTGCTAGGGGGCGTTTGCTGCAGGATGAATAACTCGATTTCCAGCGCTTCCATGCGCATGCGCTGGCCGCTTTCGCCCGCCTCGGCCATCATCGGGTGCAGCGTGCTGCGGGCCTGCTCCCACTTGCCCGCGCTGGCCAGGTTGTGGGCCACGGCACAGCGCAGCGCGTCGTCCTCGGGGTGGGTGCGCAGTAGCAACTGCATGTAGGCAATCGACAGGGCATCGGACTCGCGCTGGCGCGACAGCGCGCTGAGCCGCTGCTGGCTGGGAAACAGGCCGACAAACGCGGCCACCAGCCCGGCCAGCGCCGCCAGCGATGTCAAGGGGCGCACCAGCCCGGCGTAGCGGTCTGCGCTGATGGATTTTTGCTTCATTTTTCACCTCCCACGCCAACGATGTCCAGGCCGGGCGTGCTCACCCAGGGCATAAATCCGAGCGCCCGAATCTGCCGGGCCGTCTGCCGCGCCAGCTGTGGCTGCTCCGCCGGGACGTAGTCGATCACCGTGATGGGCAGGCCGTAGCGCTGATGCGCTTCGTTCAGCCGGTCGAGCAGCCAGCTGCGTTCGCTGTCGGCCACGGGCGTGTATTTCCGGGTTGCCGGGTTCCAGCTCTGGAACAGGGATTCGGCCACCAGCCCGGCGGCCAGCGGGCCGATGTCGGGCAGCACGGCAAAGCCCCGGTTGAGCAGCAGCTTGACGCCGGGAAAGCGCTTGCTGACGGCGCGCACCGTCTCGGCCAGCGCGCTGGCCTGACGCTGGCGCTCGGGGGCGCTGCGTGCGACGCGCTCGTAGCTGTCGAGCGTGTCAAGAAAAAACCCGCGATACCCGCTGGCCCACAGCGGTGCCATGCGCTGCTCGATCAGGTAGCGGCGCCAGCCGGGCTGGGTCAAATCGGCGATGCGGCTGCCCCAATCGGCGTTGGCGCCCAGAAACAGCCCCGGCGGCAAGGCGCGGGCGGAGGCGCGCCAGCCCTCAGCCTCGCCGACGCTGACGTAGGCGAACACGTCGGCGCCAGCGGCGCGCAGGCCGTCGAGGTCTTTGACGTTTTCGGCTTCCACCACGACCCGGTCGAACTGCGCCAGCGTCTGCACCGGCATGTTCGCGCCATAAAAAAATGCCGTGCGCGGCTGGCTCGCGCTGGTCACGGCGCAGCCCGGCGCCAAAAGGCAAAAGGGCAGCAGCGTGCTGATCCAGCGCACGGGCCAGCCGCGCAAAAAAGCCCAAAAATGCCGCCCGGCGTGCGCCAGAGTGAACCCCGCAGCCGCAAGCACGGCACCAGCCGCGCCGTGCGCTTTTGCCAGCGGGGCGGGCCGGGCGCCTGCACGCCGCCAGCCGGGCGGCGCGGCGCGCAGGTCACAACAATGAATCAGCCGCATGGCGGGTCTTTCGTGAAGGGTTGCGGGGCGGATTGGCGGGGCGGGTACTTTCAGCAGCCCGAGCGCCAGGCCGGACGGGCCGCGCCATCGTCGAGCGCTGACCACTGGGATGACGGCGCGCCAGCGGCGTCAGAACCGGCAGCGCCCAGCTCGACCACAAACACGATCTCGCCGCCAAAGCGCCCCACGCCCAAGGCTTGCATCAGCGTTTGCTCCTTGTCGGGCGAATCGAGCCGCAAAAAGCAGATCGCCTGGCGTGTTCCCTCGTGGATCGAGGTGAGCACATCAAGCCGCGTGACCTGGCCGAATTTTTCGCACAGCCGGTGCAAGGCGGGTTTGAGCGTGGCGACATCCGGGCAGTGCCGGAGCCGGTCGAGTGGGTTCATGGTGAATTGCCCTGTGTGGTGGAAGCGGTTTTTTCAGCACATCCGGGGTGCTGTGAGGCCATAAGGTATGACGCACCCCTAGTTACCCCTGTTGATGTACGGCAACTCAACAGAAGTTGAAAAATCCGCCCCGCCGGGCCAGCTCATCAGTCGCAAAACCGCGCCCACACATGGCGCGCCATTGATCTTTCACAACTGCGGCGGCATTGCCGAGCGCCTGCCAGACGCGCACGGCGCACGGCGCTTATAGACTGAGCCGGTACACGTTCAGGGCGGCGGCGCGCTGGCGGTGGCACAGCGCAGGCATTGCCTTTTTTACGCACTGCAACGTTTTATATGAGCCAAGGAGAGTCCATGACGAAGAAGATTCTGGTGGTGTTCGGCACCCGCCCCGAGGCGATCAAGATGGCCCCGCTGGTCAAGGCGCTGCAGGCGCAGCAGGCCGCGTTTCAGGTCAAGGTCTGCGTGATCTCGCTGCAGCGGCGCATGCTCGATCAGGTGCTCAAGCTGTTTGACATCCGGCCCGACTACGACATGCACCTGATGCGCCAGGAACAGGACCTGTGCGACATCGCCAGCGGGGTTTTGTTGGGCATCAAGTCGGTGCTGGCGCTGTGGCGCCCCGACGCCCTGCTGGTGCATGGCGATAGCTGCACCTCCTTTGCCGCCTCGCTGGCGGCGTTTTACCTGGGCGTTCCCGTCGGCCATGTGGAGGCGGGCCTGCGCAGCGGCAACCTGTACGCGCCCTGGCCCGCCGAGGCCAACCGCAAGCTCACCACCGTGCTGGCGCACTGGCACTTTGCGCCCACGGCCACCTCGCGCACCAATTTGCTCCACGAAGGCGTGGCCCCCGGCATGATTCACGTTACAGGAAATACCGCCATTGACGCCTTGTTACAGGTGCGGGAAAAGATTTTCAGCAACGCGCCGCTGCAGCAGAAGTTCCGCCACCATTTCAGCTTTCTGGAGCCGCACAAGCGCCTGGTTCTGGTGACCTGCCACCGGCGCGGCAACTTTGGCCAGGAGTTTGAAAGCATCTGCCAGGCGCTGGCGCTCATCGCCCAGCGCCACGCCGACGTGCAGCTGGTTTATCCGGTCCAGCCCCATCCGCAGGCGCAGGAGATGGTCAGGCGGGTGCTGGGCGCGATTGCCAACGTGCATCTGCTCGAACCGCTGGACTACCTGCCTTTTGTTTATCTGATGGGCAAAAGCAGCCTCATCCTCACCGACTCGTGCGGCATCCAGGAAGAAGCGCCCGCGCTGGGCAAGCCGGTGCTGGTGCTGCGCGAGAGCGTCGAGCGGCCCGAAGCGGTGCAGGCCGGCACGGTGCGGCTGGTGGGCACCGACGCCGAGGAAATCGCCACCCAGGCCGGCGTGTTGCTGAGCAATGCCGAGGCCTACCAGACCATGGCCTTTGCCCATAACCCTTATGGCGATGGCCACGCCTGCGAGCGCATTGCCAGGGTGCTGCGCGGCGACAAGCGCCAGTTCATCCTGCCCCCGCGCAGCGCCGCCGCACCCGCACCTGTACCCGCAACCCGGCCCAAGCCTCACGGAGAACCGCCCCCTTATGTCCAACCTTCTCCCGGCTGGCAGCCCAGCCCTAAACACTGAACCAGCGCTGCCGCCACCGTGGCAGACGCCCAGCCTGCTGGCTCTGGCCGCACGCACCGCACGCATCGGTACCTGGAGCCTGGCGCTGCCCGGCCAGCAGCTGCGCCACTCCAACCAGTGCGCCGAGATTCTGGCGCTGGCGCCGAACGCCTGCCTGACGCTGGCGGCGCTGTTGGCATGCTTTACGCCCCCGTGGCGTGAGCGCCTGGCCGCGCTGGTGCAGGCCTGCGGCGAAAGCGGCCAGCCGTTCGACGCCGAAATGCAGATTCAGACCCCGGCGGGCGGCCGCCCGTGGGTGCGCATCGTCGGCGAAGCGGTGCGTAGCAGCGGCGGCCAGATCACCGGCCTGCAAGGCGCGCTGCAGGACATTTCGGCGCGCAAGCAGGCCCAGAGCGAAACCCAGCGTCTGGCCATGCGCCTGAGCACCACACTGGCCAGCATCACCGAAGCCTTTGTCACGCTGGACCGCCAGTGCTGCTTCACCTACCTGAACGAAGAAAGCGAGCGGCTGCTGCAGCGCCCGGCCAGCGAGCTGCTCGGGCGCGAAGTCTGGCAGGACATCATCAACGGCGTCGGCCAGCGCCTCAAGCACCAGCTGCAAAATGCGCTAGCCACCAACCGCCGGGCCGAGTTCGAGGATTTTTACCCCGGCCTGGGCCTATGGCTCGAAGTGCGCGCCTACCCGTTTGCCGAGGGGCTGGCGGTGTACTTTCGCGACATCACCCAGCGGCGCAAGGCGCAGGAACAGCTGATGCTGCTGCAAACCTGCATTGCCCGGCTCAACGACATCGTGCTCATTGCCGAGGTCCAGCCCGTCAGCGCGCCCGTGCCCTGCATCGTCTTTGTCAACCACGCTTTTGAGCACCATACCGGCTACACCAGCGCCGAAGTGCTGGGCCAAACGCCACATCGCCTGCTCGACCCCGACGCGCCGCCCGGCGAACTCGAACGCGTGGCCAGCGCACTGCAGCACAAGCGCCAGGTTCACCGCGAGCTGATGATTTACCGCAAGGACGCCAGCAGCTTCTGGATGGAACTCGAAATCGTGCGCGTGCTCGCGCCCAACGGCAAGCTGACGCACTGGGTCGCCGTGGGGCGCGACATCACCCAGCGCAAGGCCGCCGCCGATGCCATTCACCACCTGGCTTTTTACGACCCGCTGACGGCCCTGCCCAACCGGCTGCTGCTGCTCAAGCGGCTGGAACACATGCTCGCCCAGAGCGCCCACAGCCGCGCCCAAGGCGCGCTGATGTTCATCGACGTGGACAAGCTCAAGGTGCTCAACGACACGCTGGGCCACCACAAGGGCGATCTGCTGCTACAGCAGGTCGCCGGGCGTTTGTCCGGCTGTGTGCGCAAGACCGACACCGTGGCCCGCCTGGGCGGCGACGAGTTTGTCGTCATGCTCAAAGACCTGGGCGACGACCCCGCACAAGCCGCGCTCAAAATCCGCAGTCTGGCCGAAAAAATCCTCAGCCAGCTGCGCGAGCCTTTCGATCTGGACGGCCACCAGCACTTCACCACCTCCAGCGTCGGCGTGACCTCGCTCAGCGGCCAGAACGCCAGCGTCAGCGACGTGCTCAAGCAGGCCGATCTGGCGATGTACCGGGCCAAGACCAGCGGGCGCAACGCCGTGTGTTTTTTCGACCCCGACATGCAGGAGGCCGTCAGCGCGCACGCCGTTGTCAACTCCGAACTGCATATCGCCCTGCGCGAGGATCAGTTCGAGCTGCACTACCAGCCGCAGGTCAACCGACAGGGGCGCGTCACCGGCGTGGAGGCGCTGGTACGCTGGCAGCATCCGGTGCGCGGCCTGATCGGGCCGGACGAATTTATCCCGATGGCCGAAGAGTGTGGCCTGATCATGCCGCTGGGCCAGTGGGCGCTGAAAACCGCCTGCGAGCAGCTGGCCGCCTGGTCCGTCTGGCCGCTCGCCGCTGGCCTGAGCATCGCGGTCAACGTCAGCGTGTACCAGTTCCGCCACCCCGAGTTTGTGGACCGGGTGATGGCCGAAATTGAGCGCACCGGCATACGTGCCCACCGGCTCAAGCTCGAACTGACCGAAAGCCTGCTGGCCGATGGCATGGAAATCACGCTGGCCAAAATGGGCCTCTTGAAAGCGCTGGGCGTGACGCTGGCGCTGGACGATTTCGGCACCGGCTACTCGTCGCTGTCACTGCTCAAGCGGCTGCCGCTGGATCAGCTGAAAATTGACCGCAGTTTTGTCAGCGACGTGCTGAGCGACCGCAACGACGCGGCCATTTCGCGCACCATCATCACGCTGGCGCACAGCCTGAACCTGGAGGTCATCGCCGAAGGCGTGGAAACCCAGGCCCAGCGCGACTTTCTGGCCGACGAAGGCTGCGACCATTTCCAGGGCTATCTGTTTGCCCAGCCGCTGGCGATTGAGGCGCTGGAGGCGTATCTGGCGGCGCAGGCCAAAAATGGCAGGCATTGAGTACTTGGGTGAGTAACGCTTCGGTTTCCACACGCTTCCACACGCCATCGTTTCCCCTGGCCAGTGGCGCCACATTGCCATCTACACCTGGTCAAGAACACGACCCGGCTGGCCTTTTAGCCGCGTCCGCCAAAAATCGCCGTACCCACACGCACCATCGTGCTGCCTGCGTACACCGCCGCTTCCAGATCGCCCGTCATGCCCATCGACAGCGTGTCCAGCGGCGCGGGCAGCAGGCCGCTGGCATTGAGCTGATCCAGCAGCGCCTGGGTGCGCGCATGCACGGCGCAGGCGGCAGCAAAATCGACCGCCGGTTCGGGAATCGCCATCAGCCCGCGCAGCACGAGGCGCGGCAGACGGGCCACTTCCTGCGCCAGCGCCAGCGCGTCTTCAGGCGCCAGGCCGGATTTATTAGCGCCGCCGTCGATATTGACTTGCAGGCAGACCTGCAGCGGCGGCAAATCCGGCGGGCGCTGTTCGCTCAGGCGCTGGGCGATTTTGAGGCGGTCCAGCGACTGCACCCAGTCGAAGTTTTCGGCGACCAGACGCGTTTTATTGCTTTGAATCGGGCCGATGCAGTGCCATTCCAGCGCTGGCGCGGCTGCGCCGGTGCGCGCCGCCTCATCAGCCTGCCAGAGACGCAAGGCGTGGATTTTCTCGACGCCCTCGGCGATGTAGTTTTCGCCAAAAGCGCGCTGCCCGGCGAGGGCGGCTTCGATGACGGCCTCCGCGCCAAAAGTTTTAGAAACCGCCAGCAGCCGCACGCTGGCCGGGTCGCGCCCGGTGGCCCGGCAGGCGGCATCAATTCGGTCATGGACAAGGCGCAGATGATGGGCAATCGTGGTCATAATCCAAACTTTGACATCCTCCCCCGCCTGAAGGCGGGGGATTCCTACGGCGCTAGACATGAGTTGCCTCTTGCCTGGTCGCTTCGGTGGGTTCCTGCTTCACTGAGG
>CAIYKK010000172.1 GCA_903926695.1 uncultured Burkholderiales bacterium | reverse complement strand
GTCCCTGAGCCTGCTGCCGACCGTGGCAGGTGCCTGGCTGGGCGTGGCCACCGGCATCACGCAGGCGCTGGGCGGCGTGCTGGGCATGATCGTGTTTCTGGGCGGCGCTTTCGGCTTTATGTACGCGATTGAAAAAACCAAAAACTCCGCCGCTGGCGTGCCGGTGCTGCTGGGTTTCACGTTTTTCATGGGCCTGATGCTCTCGCGCATGATTGGCATGATTTTGGGCTTCAGCAATGGCGCGCAGCTTATCATCACGGCGATGGGCGGCACGGCGGGCGTGTTTTTTGTGATGGCCACGCTGGCCAGCGTGATCAAGCGCGACATTTCCGGCATGGGCAAATGGCTGTTTGTCGGCGCGATGGTCGTGATGGTGGGCGGCATCATCAACGTGTTTGTCGGCTCGACGGCAGGCATGATGGCGATGTCGGTGGCGGTGATTGCGATTTTCAGCGCCTACATGCTGTATGACCTGAAGCAGATTCTGGACGGCGGCGAAACCAACTACATCAGCGCCACGCTGGCTTTGTACATGGACCTGTTCAACGTGTTCCAAGGACTGCTGGCGCTGCTGGGCATCTTCGGCGGCGAACGCGATTAAGCTTTTTTACTACGCTGAACAACAAAAAAGGGCCGAAAGGCCCTTTTTTCATGCGCCGCCGAAAGCGGGGCGAATCACGCAGCGGGTCGAATGAATCAAGCAACCAACTCAAACACCGCGATGGACTCCACATGCGCCGTGTGCGGGAACATGTTGACCACGCCCGCCGCCGTGCAGCGGTACGCGCCGCTATCGACCAGCACACCCGCATCACGCGCCAGCGTCGCCGGGTTGCAGCTGACATAGACGATGCGCTGGGGCAGCGCCCAGCCATCGAGCACCAGACTTTGCTGATGCACACCGTCGTCGCACGGCACGCCGGTGACGATTTGCTGGTGCAGCGCGGCCAGCGCCTTGAACAACTCAAACGCGCCTTCACGCGGCGGATCGACCAGCCACTTGTCGGCCATGCCGTCTTTGACTAGCATGGCGGGCGTCATTTCAAACAGATTGCGGGCAACAAAGCGGGTCGGCGCCAGCGCCGGGCGCAGCGCCGAGGCGGGTTTGTTGCGAGCGTAGTTTTCGCGTGAGCGCGCCACCAGCGCCTCGCTGCCTTCAATACCCAGCACCTCACGCGCCTGCGTCGCCAGCGGCAGCGTGAAGTTGCCCAGGCCGCAAAACCAGTCAATCACCCGCTCGCCCGGCTGCACAGCCAGAAGGCGCAGCGCCCGCGACACCAGCACCTGGTTGATATGCGGGTTCACCTGCGTGAAATCGGTCGGTTTAAAAGGCATGACAATGCCGAATTCGGGCAGGCCGTAGCTCAGTTCGGCCACCGCCTCATCGAGCAGCTTGACGGTGTCCGGCCCGCCGGATTGCAGCCACCACTGCACGCCCGGATGCGCGCCCGCAAAGTCGCGCAGCCGCGCCAAGTCGCCCGCGCTGAGCGTCTCCATGTGGCGCAGCACCATCGCCGTCACGTCGTCGCCGCAGGCCAGTTCGATTTGCGGAATGGTTTCTTTCGCGTCCATGCTGGCGATCAGCTCGCGCAGTGGCAGCAGCATGTTGCTGACGTGGCGCGGCAGCACCGGGCATTCGCTCATGTCGGCGACGTAGCCGCTTTTACGCTCGTGAAAGCCGACCAGCACAGCGCCCTTTTTGCGCACATAGCGCACCGACAGGCGGGCGCGGTAGCGGTAATGCCAGGCCGGGCCTTCAATCGGGCGCAGCATGTTGCCCGCCGTGAGCTTGCCGATGTGGCGCAGGTTGTCTTCGAGCACGCGCTGCTTGACGGCCACCTGCGCGCCGATGTGCAGATGCTGCATCTTGCAGCCGCCGCACGCGCCGGTGTGCATGCCGAAATTCGGGCAGGCCGGACGCACGCGCTGGGACGACTCTTGGTAAATCGTCGTCAGCATGGCTTTTTCAAAGCTGCTTTTTTTGCGGTACACGTTGGCCGTGACCTGCTCGAACGGCAGCGCGCCTTCGATAAAAACCACCTTGCCGTCGGCGCGGTGGGCGATGCCCTGAGCTTCGATGTCGAGCGACTCGACGGTCAATAAATCAAGCGGATAGTCTGCCGGTGCGGCAGGGAGCGGTTTGCGGGTTTCTTCGGTCATGTCTGGATTGTCTCAGGCGGCAGCTCATCGGGCTCTCTGCGCCCCATCAAAAAAGGAGCCCCGGCCTAGCGCCAGGACTCCTTGTGAGCGGCTGCAGCAAAGGTTTATCGGCCAGGCAGGTATTTGGCCGGATCAACCGGCTTGTTCCCACGGCGAATTTCAAAATGCAGCTTCACGCGGTCGGTGTCGGTATTGCCCATTTCGGCAATTTTTTGGCCTTTTTTGACTGTGTCTTCTTCCTTGACCACCAGGGCGCGGTTGTGCGCGTAGGCCGTCAGGTAAGTGTCGTTGTGCTTGAGGATGATCAGGTTGCCGTAGCCACGCAGGCCCGCGCCCGCATAAACGACGCGGCCATCGGCAGAGGCCAGAATGCTGTCGCCCGCCTTGCCTGAAATGTCCAGCCCCTTGTTGCTGACCTCGTTGAAACCGGCCAGCAGCGCGCCCTGCGCGGGCCAGCCCCACAGCACATTGTCATCGGCAGACGGCGGCGGCGGCTTGGCCGTCGGCACAGCCGGGCGTGAAACAGCCGCGCCGGAAGACACGGGCTGCGTGCTGGTACCGCCGGGCGGCGTGACGCGCAGCACCTGACCAACTTCAAGCGCATTGGCGTTTGGAAGGTTGTTCCAGCGCACGATGTCACGCCAGTTCTGGCCCGTGGCCTGGCCGACGCGGCCCATCGTATCGCCCGGCTTGACGGTGTAGTAGCCGGGCTTGCCAGCGTTGTCGGCGCCGGGCGGAAGCGGAATGGCCATCTTGGACTGGTTCCGGTCTTCGACGGGCGCACTGTTCAATGAGACTGAACTACAGGCCGAACCCATCAGCACCGAAGCCGCCAGCGCGCAGGGCAGCGCCAGCCGACTGGCCACCAAGCCGGTGCGACAGCCAACGGCTGAAGGAAGAAAAAAAGGCACTCCGTTTGACCGCATGTTTGTACTCATTATTTCTTTCATCGTGAACCTGAATTTTCAATACCAGCCGGAGGCCAACTCAGCCTATTCCTGATTTTAAGGG
>CAIYKK010000171.1 GCA_903926695.1 uncultured Burkholderiales bacterium | reverse complement strand
CGGATCAAGTCCGGGATAGCGGCCTGCCGACCCTGCCAATCAGGGAATGGCGGCGCTGCTCAGTGAGACTAAGAAGTCCGCCGCGTTCTGGTAGCCAACCACCTTGTGGACGATTTTGGCCTGCGCGGTGCCGTCAAAAAACACAATCCCCGGCGGGCCGAACAGGCTAAAGCGCTTGAGCAGGGCCTTGTCGGCGGCGTTGTTGGCCGTCACGTCGGCTTGCAGCAGCCGCACCGGGCCAAGGCGCTTTTGCACCTCGGCGTTGCTGAAGGTGAAGCTTTCAAACTCTTTGCAGGACACGCACCAGTCGGCGTAAAAGTCCAGCATCACGGTCTGGCCTTTTTGCTGGGCTTGGGTCAGGGCGGCGTCCAGCGCCTCAACGTTGGCAATGCGTTCAAACTTCAGGCCGGTGTGGGTGACTGTGCCAGCGCCGGGCAGCCCTTCGGCCTGCGCGGAGCGAATGTGCAGCAGCGGCTGCAGCACCGATTGCCCGCCCGACGCCGCGCCTATCAGCAGCAAAGCGGCCATCGCCAGCAGTCCAAAACCGGTGGACCGGGCCATCACCGGGGTGCGTGAATGCTGGGGTGTGCTGGGGCCAAAAATCCCCAGCAGGGCCGCCGCCGTCAGCAGCCAGGCGGCCCACAGCAGCATGTGAACGGCGCCCGGCAGCACCGGCGAGACCATCCAGATCGCCACGCCCAGCAGCATCATGCCGAACACTTGCTTGACGCGCTCCATCCATGCGCCAGCACGCGGCAGCAGGCTGCCCGCCGACACGCCGACCAGCAGCAGCGGCACGCTCATGCCCAGCGCCATCGCAAACAGCGCCAGGCCGCCGAGCAGCACGTCGCGGGTCTGGCTGATGTACACCAGCGCCCCGGCCAGCGGCGCGGCCACGCACGGCCCGACCACCAGCGCCGACACGCCGCCCATGATGAACACGCCGACGTAAGAGCCGCCCTTGAAACTGTTCGACCACTCGGTCGCCCGGCTCTGGATGGCGCTGGGCATTTGCAGCTCGTAAAAGCCAAACATCGACAGCGCCATCGTGGACAGCAGCAGCGCAAAGCCGCCCAGCACCCACGGGTTTTGCAGCGCGGCGGCCAGCCCTTCGCCCGCCAGCCCGGCAGCCACGCCAAAACCGGCATAAATCAGCGCCATGCCCAGCGAGTAGGCCAGCGCCAGGCTAAAGCCCTTGCGGCGGCTGACGGGGCCGGTTTGCCCGGCAATCAGCGACGACAAAATCGGCACCATCGGCAGCACGCAGGGCGTGAAGGCCAGCAGCAAACCGGCCAGCCAGAACACGCCCATCGTGCGCAGCAAGCTGCCCGAGGCCAGCGTCGAAGCGATGGAATCAGGCGCTTCGGGCGCGGTTTTTGTGCTGGCGGGGGGCGAAATGGCAACCGGTTTGGCGGCGGCGCTTGGGCCGGTGGCGGCGGGCGCAGCCGGGTTGGAGGCTGGCGCGGCGGCGTCTGCGGCGGGCGTGGCCTGCGTGATGCTGTTTTGCGCAGCGCCCAATCCCGTGAGCGCAACCTGGAGCTGTGTCGAATCGGGCGGGTAGCACAGACCGGCGTCCGCGCAGCCCTGCCAGTTGACGGTGATCGGCACGGCGGCGCTGCCCTGCGTCAGGCGCATGTCCACGTCCAGCGCCTGCCGATACACGGCGACGGTTTTATTGAAATTCGCGTCGAACTCGTCTTTGCCCGCAGGCAGCGCCAAGGGCTCCCATTTGGCGGCTGGCGCATCGCTTTGAACGCCGATGCGCTCGCGGTACAGGTGGTAGCCGGGCGCAATGTCCCAGTGCAGCCGCACCGTGTGCGCGTCCACAGCCTTGGCTGAGAACGCAAACGCTTGCTCGGGCGCTAAAAAATCGTCGGCTTGAGCGGCAGTCGTCCACAGACTGCCCAGCACGGCCAGGCCCAACAGCAGCCTGCGCGAAAAACCTGTCTTTAACAACAGCATGGTGAAATCTCCAACAACACGGAAAAACACAATTGGAGCATAAATTAGGGAAATATTCCCAAAATTTTCAATTTTGAAAACCAGCTTTTACCCTTCTTCCGCGAAAAGCCCCGTCCTTCAGGGCTGGGAT